>JAHEII010000147.1 GCA_024639485.1 Alphaproteobacteria bacterium | reverse complement strand
TGATTTAGCTAATGCTGGACATGCCACAAGCGGCGTGGCCTTTGCCGCCGGACATAGCTTGAGCAAAGCCAGTGGAGCATCAACATTAACGCTAACCCCTGATGGATCAAATCCGGGCATTCCTGCACCGCGCCAAGGGTTTGCAATGTAAAAATCAGATTCTGTTGTCATGCCGCATAATCCTTAAACATCATTTATTATTCACATTATCCATGATCAATATCATAAATTAACCATGTCGCCACTCATTGATATGATCTTGTAATCCATACCATGTGTAAACCATAGGCAAAAACCACGGCTGACCGTTATAAAATGGCAGAGATGCAGGAGCAGAACCGGTTAGAACGCTTGGTGCATTCGTCTGGCCAAGCACCTGTTCCGCCAGTTTTTTCCCGCACCACCGCGCCCAGACCGTACCTGATCCGGCATAGGCGGCTGAATAATGTATCCCATCATGGGTGAAAATACGCGGGATCAGCTGACGGTTGAACGCCACATTACCTGTCCAGCAATAATCAATATGCACATCCGCCAGTTGTGGCAAAATACTGATCAGCCGGTTTCGCAGAAAATTCACTGTTTTTATTGACGGCTCTTTTTCCGCTCCCCGCGCCCCAAGCAAAATGCGTCTGCCATCCGGTGTTGGCCGGAAATAAGTGGTCAGCTTGGCCGTATTGCCATACATTCGCATGGCTGGCATTAAAGCCTTGACCCGCTCAACCCCTAAATCATCCGTGACGATAATACTGCTCCGGATTGGTACCGTCCGTTGGCGCAGAAAACGGCTAAACTTATGTTCAGCACCGCCAGTATAGCCATTGGTTGCCACCACCACGATATCAGCATGGATAGACCCTTTATCGGTGATTACCATTTTTCCGGCGGTCGGGTGATCCTGAATATCCTCAACAGCGGTTTTTTCAAATACTTTCACGCCTGCTTCGGTGATGATGCGCAAAAATCCGGCAAAGAACTTGGACGCGTGGAAACCGCCGATATCATCCTCAACCATGCCGCCATAAAACCGGTCAGACACAATTTCATCATGCTGATCTGCCTGACTGACCATGCGGCACGGAATACCCAGTCTGGATTGTAGCAAATCGGCTTCCCGCGATAGATAATCATAATGCTTGCCAGACATAGCCCCCTTGAACCAGCCGGTAAGCTTGAACATGGCATCAATGCCTTCAGTTTCACAGAAATCCGCCAGATCGATACGGGCGGCGCTTGCTTCTTTATATAGCTCATCGGCAAAATCGCGCCCCCATTGTTTTTCTAGCTCACCATGACTAGGCCGGATGCTAGCCGAATTAATCCCGCCATTGCGGGTAGACGCGCCATAACCCGGTGTTGATTTTTCAATGATCGTGACTGATTTTCCGGCTCTGGCAAAAACCAGCGCCGCCGCCATGCCGGTATATCCCCCACCAACAATAACCACATCCGAGGCGCCGGGCATCGGATCATCATGAATTTGCCGCAAAGGCTCATCTATATCCCACCAGTACGGGCGATAGGCAATACGCAAAGGATCAAGAGGCATGAATATGATCTTTCTGTTTGTTACTGTTTTAACATAGCCGTAATAATAAAATAATGATCAGACAACGACACCACAGACATGTTTATTATGTTGATATATTGAAGATATTATAGCCAAAGATCAATGCCGGAATAACAGGTAAAGAAAAGACCTTATCAGAAGCATTTTAAGAAAAAACTATATAGCGGCAGATGCGACGATGGATACCTTGTCATTCGTATCATGATACCTTATGTTCAACTTATACCTAAGCTTCTGGAGAAAAACATGCCTGACGCACAATCAACAAATATCACCGATGAACATAACATGACCCCGGAAATTGCTCGCGCTAAGCCTGCTAAAATGACATGGGAAGACCCTTTTCTTCTCAATGATCAGCTCACAGAAGAAGAAAAAATGGTGATGCAGACAGCACATGACTATTGTCAGGATGGGCTGATGCGGCGCGTGATTAACGGCAACCGTAATGAGGTATTTGACCGTGAAATCATGAATGAAATGGGTGAATTAGGGCTTCTGGGTGCTACTATTCCTGATACATATGGCGGGGCTGGCGTGAATTATGTCAGCTATGGGCTGATCGCGCGCGAAGTCGAACGCGTTGATAGCGGCTACCGGTCAGCCATGTCTGTTCAATCCTCGCTGGTTATGCACCCGATTTTTGCTTATGGCACCGAAGAACAACGGAAAAAGTTTCTTCCCAAACTTTCTACTGGTGAGATGATTGGCTGTTTTGGGTTAACCGAACCTGATCATGGTTCCGACCCATCCGGCATGGTCACAAAAGCCAAGAAAGTCGATGGCGGCTATCTGGTATCCGGTGCAAAAAACTGGATCAGCAACGCGCCTATCGCGGATGTAGCGATTGTCTGGGCTAAATCTGATGCCCATGACAATAACATTCGCGGCTTTATTCTGGAAAAAGGAATGAAAGGGCTGGCGATGCCAAAAATCGAAGGTAAGTTCTCGCTTCGGGCATCAATCACCGGCATGATCCAGATGGATGAGGTATTTGTTCCTGATGAAAATCTGCTAACAGAAGTACAAGGTCTGGCCGGCCCGTTCGGTTGTTTGAACCGTGCCCGTTATGGCATTAGCTGGGGCGTAATGGGGGCAGCAGAAGCATGCTGGCACGCTGGCCGTGAATATACTATGGATCGCAAACAATTTGGCCGTCCACTTGCCCAGAATCAGCTAATCCAGAAAAAACTGGCTGATATGCAAACAGAGATCAGCCTTGGTCTGCAAGGATGCTTACGGCTTGGCCGGATGTTTGATGATCATACCGCATCAGCCGAACTGATATCCATGATGAAGCGGAATAATTGCGGCAAAGCGCTAGATATTGCACGCATCGCACGGGACATGCTTGGCGGCAATGGTATTTCAGATGAATATCCGGTTATTCGCCATGTTCTTAATCTTGAGGCCGTTAACACCTATGAAGGCACGCATGATATTCATGCGTTGATCCTTGGCCGGGCACAAACTGGACTGCAAGCATTTTTCTAGGATTTACAACTATTTATGAATTATAGTTAATTCTAGATATAAAACAAAGGGGCATGATATTGCCCCTTTTTTAATGCTCAGGATGTTAATTTTAATTTTTCATCAGACGCCTTCAACAATCCGCATATCTCTTTCCGCCGCGCCATCAAGGGCAACCAGTGCTTCGGCATAGGCAGGACTTTCAACAGCGGTTTTTGCTACGTCCAGTGATGGAAACTCACACACTACGGTGCGGTTCATCACGCCATTTTCTTTCACCATGGCTGGCATGCCCCGAATGATAAAATTGCCGCCAAATGATTCCAGAGCAGGCTTGGCAAGCTTGGCATATGCTGCCAGTTTTTCTTCGTCATGAATGGCACTATAGATAGAAACGAGATAACCTTTAGGCATGTTTAAGCTCCTTTAGAGGATGAAGTTCCAGTTTTTATTCCGGTGATTATATTCGGGTGATTATGTTAACCAATCAAATAACTGCATTAACATAGCCAATATTCTATATCTAATGCAACTGGCCATAACATAACGGGTTATTAATTCACCGCAAAAGCCGCGTAGTGAATTGTCATCGCTGGTCGTTTATGCGTATGCTTGGTTATGACAGACACTTACAAACAGGCCAATCTGCATGACGCTAACTTTTCATCATATTAACTTTGTCAGCCATGATGTTGATAAACTACATGACTTCTACACGCGCATTTTAGGGCTGGATGACATCCCCATCAGCCAATTTCCCCGGCCACCAGAAACCGATGATACCGGTTATGGCGGTCATATCCGGTTTGCCACCGATGGTGCGATGCAGATGCATCTGGCAGAACGTGATTTGAATGTTGCCCATAAAAACGGCCGCCATATTAATCCGGTAGAACGGGGTCATATTGCCTTTCGTACAGATGATATTCAGGGGTTCATGGCTGATTTAGACGCGCAAGGCATCACATATGCCGATTACGGAACAACATTTGCCAAAGAATGGTATCAGATTTTCTTCCATGATCCGGAAGGCAATATTATCGAAGTGCATCAACAAGTAACAGAAACCAAGTAACAGAAAATCAAGTAACACAAATAAAGGAACAGCCATTGACTGATATTGATATCCTGCACCATCAGCAATTAAATGACGGTATTCTGCGTTTGACCTTAAATCACGAGGCACGCCGCAATGCCCTATCCGAAGCCATGATGGATAAACTAACATCTGCTATCACCGCCGCTGGGCAGGATAGCGCGGTGCGCGTTATTATTCTTGCGGCGCGGGGCAAGGTATTCAGCTCCGGCCATGATTTGAAAGAAATGACAGCTGGCCGCAACGCCCCTGATGGCGGTAAGGCATATTTTACCAAAGTCATGTCCATATGCTCACATATGATGCAAACCATTGTTAACTGCCCCAAGCCCATTATTGCTGAGGTCGCAGGCATTGCTACCGCCGCCGGTTGCCAGCTGGTCGCCAGTTGTGATCTGGCTGTTGCCGCTAATACCGCCCAATTTAGCACGCCGGGGGTGCATATTGGCTTGTTCTGTTCAACACCTATGGTCGCGTTATCGCGGAATGTCAGCCATAAACACGCTATGGAAATGTTATTAACAGGCGATATGATATCCGCTGCCCGTGCCGCAG
>JAHEII010000145.1 GCA_024639485.1 Alphaproteobacteria bacterium | reverse complement strand
CGGTTTTTGCGGCACTGGTTGTGTTGGCTTCTGCTTCGCGGCGTTGCAATTCCGCTTCGTAGAGTCGGGCTTTCAGCATGTTATAGGCAGTGGCCCGATTACGGTGTTGCGACCGGTCGTTCTGACACTGCACCACTATGCCGGTAGGAAGATGGGTGATGCGAATAGCCGAATCCGTTTTATTGACATGCTGGCCACCAGCACCTGATGCGCGATAGGTATCAATCCGCAAATCTTTTTCTTCGAACTCAACCGCAATCGTGTCATCAACAACCGGATAAACCCATACAGACGCAAAACTGGTATGCCGCCGTGCCGAGCTATCATAAGGCGATATCCGCACCAGCCGATGCACCCCTGATTCTGTTTTCATCCAGCCATAGGCACGCTCACCATTAAACCGCATGGTTACTGATTTAACGCCAGCTTCTTCGCCGGGGCTTTCTTCGATATAGTCGATTTTATAACCATGCTGTTCTGCCCAGCGGTAATACATCCGCACCAGCATTTCCGCCCAGTCCTGTGCTTCTGTTCCGCCAGCACCGGCATTTATTTCGATGAAACAGTCATTGTTATCTGCCTCGCCCGAAAGCAGGCTTTCCAGCTGTTTGCGGCCAGCCAGTTGTTCCAGCTCGGTTAATTGCTGCATGGTTTCGGCAATCAGCTCATCATCGCCTTCGTCTTCGGCCATGGCAATCATTTCAAGCGCATCATCTAGCTGTTGGGTGATGCCGTTGACATCACTGATCATGACTTCCAGGCTGTTTTTTTCGCGCATGACGGCTTGGGCTTTTTGCTGATCATTCCATAGATTCTGGTCTTCGGCTTCGACTTGCAATTCTGCCAGTCTGGCCTGACTTTTATCCCAGTCCAGATGCTGACGTAGCAATGACAGGCTTGATCGGATGGCTTCGGCTTTATGTTCGGTTTCTGCGCTCATAGATGGTGGTTAGCGCATATTGCCCTGTGATGGCAAGGCCGTTCGGCATTTCCGTTGCAATAATATATGATCATATGGCTTTAATATGCGCTTTTCTGGAATGGTGAGAATAAATGCGATTGATATAAGACATCAATACAAGCCATCAATACAAACTGGGGATATCTTTTCCTCCCGGGCTGGATGTGTTTCCGTCTGCGCCTATCACGTCTTCCTGACTGATTGCATATAGCGGTTCTTGGCCGCGCTTGAATGCTTCGGTCATGCTGTCTTCTTCGTCTGGTGATGCCCGAACACCGGTTTTGGCATTAATGGTATAGAGATTGATATTATCCGGACGGCGAAACGGAATTTGTGGGCGGTCTTTCATGGCGGCTATAATGAAGTTTTCAAATATCGGAACCGCAACCGTTGATCCCGTTTCATTCTTGCCAAGTGGCTTTAGCCGGTCAAAACCAACATAGACACCAACCACCAGATCGGGCGTAAAACCGATAAACCAGCCATTCGTATTATCATTTGTGGTGCCAGTTTTGCCAGCGATAGCAAAATTGATATCCCGCATTCGCCTGGCCGTGCCACGCTTAACCACGCCTTCCAGCATGGACACCATTTGATAGGCCGAACCTTCATCTGTCACGGTGATGCGGTTATCCTGCAATTCTGGCGGTGTGTACAAATTATCGCCGTTGATATCCATCAGCTGACAGCCGTCACATTGGCGTTTGTCATGACGATAAATCGTCTGGCCGTATCTATCCTGAACGCGATCAATGATGCTGGGTTCGATATAATGCCCGCCATTAACAATCATGCCATATGCCGCCGTAATCGATACCAAGGTCGTCTCACCAGCTCCAAGCGACATAGACAGATATGGTGGCAACTCGGCATCAATTGAAAACCGTCTGGCATAATCCTGAATACTGGGCATGCCCATCTGCATAGCTAGCCGCGCGGTCATTAAATTGCGCGATTGTTCAATCCCCAACCGCATGATGCTGGGGCCATAAAACCGCTTTGTGTAATTGGCCGGTTTCCATTTAGGCAAGCCCGGCCCCTGATCAACCACCAATGGCGCATCCAGTATTTTTGTTACCGGCGAATAGCCTTCATCAAGGGCGGCCAGATAGACAAATGGCTTAAATGCCGACCCCGGTTGACGATAGGCCTGAGTGACGCGATTAAACTCGCTTTGCACGGAATTAAAACCGCCAGTCATGGCCAGCACCCGACCAGTATGCGGGTCCATCGCAACAATAGCGCCTTGCACCAATGGCACTTGTCCTAACGCCCATGTGGTATCCGTGACTAGTAAATCCGGATGCCTTTGCAAGCGGTCTAATGCGGTTTCCGGACGCTGAACAACAATCACATCCCCCACGGATAATGCGGCATCAAGACGGGTAATCGGATCAGATCTGTTGCCAGCATCGTCACGCGGCGGATAGGCCCAATCTGCTAACGCAAACGGTATCTCGCCACCAACCAGCATATCGCCATGTTTATCTGCCATCAGAACAATTACTTGCGCGGCTTTTCCATTAACGGCGGTTACCACCGCAGGATAGCGGTTTGCGATCAAGCTTTTCCGATAGGGCATTAAACCCTCAATAAATGCCGCTTGCGGCAAATCTTTTAAATCAATCTGGCCAAGCGCACCGCGCCAGCCTTGCCGTTTATCCAGCGCTTCAAGCCCGCTGATCAATGCGGCATCGGCCAGCGTCTGTAATTCGGGATCAACCGATGTGCGCACCGATAATCCGCTTTGATAAAGCGCATCATCACCGAATGTTTTTGCAATTTCGCGCCGGACTTCTTCGACAAAAAACGGCGCATCAGCACCATCGCTTCCGCTTCTTGCCCTAATCACTAATGGCTCATCTCTGGCGGCGGTTTCTTCGGCTTCGGTGATGTAGCCGTTTTCGCGCATCTGGCTAAGCACCCAGTTTCGGCGCATCACGGCGGCGGCATATTTTCTGGTCGGGTGATAGTTATTCGGTGCTTTCGGTAACGCGGCCAGATACGCGGCTTCTGCCAGCGTCAATTGATCAAGCGGTTTATCAAAATAATTCAGCGAAGCCGCCGCCACGCCATAACTGCTGAACCCCAGATAAATCTCATTCAGATAAAGCTCAAGAATACGGTCTTTATCAAATGCCCGTTCAATGCGTAAAGCCAGAATAGCTTCTTTGATTTTGCGTTTATAGGACAGCTCATTTGTCAGCAGAAAGTTTTTCGCAACCTGCTGGGTGATGGTTGACGCACCTATGGGTCGCCGGTTGCTGGCCAGATTTTTAACATTCGTTGCCATGGCTCTGGCTACTGCCCATAGATCAATGCCAAAATGTTGATAGAACCCTTTGTCCTCGGCGGACAGAAACGCGTAAATCACCGGCTTGGGGATAGAATCAATCGGGATGAATACCCGTTTCTGGGTGGCAAACTCCGCTAAAAGCGCCCCGTTTCCGGCATGCACCCGGGTTAATACTGGCGGCTCATATTTGGCTAGTTGATGATGATCAGGTAAGTCACGGCCAAAATGCCAGAATACCATCACCATAAAGATGATGCCTAGCACGGTCATAAACAGACCAAGGCTGATTAATCTTATCAACCATTTGACAATCATAACACCCTCAATCCCTGCTTTACCTAATGGCTCTAATGATGGCCTGATATCTATGTTATAAGCACATTATCATGACATATATTATATTTTAATCATGCTTATCATAATTCGCGCGTCATAACACCCCTGACTATGGCTTCACCATATATCCTTCAAAAATGACTTTTTTATGGTAGACGCGGGATTTACTCTGTGAGTGGAATATTCACGCTGGTATCCTCATTATTTTCAAGGAATGTCAGCACAGCTCTGGTCACTCTGAGCATAATTTCTTTGCGATAGGATTCTGTGGTCAGATACCGTTCATCCTGCGAATTGGTTAAAAACCCCATTTCAATCAGAACAGATGGAATATCTGGTGATTTCAAAACCGCAAATCCGGCAAAGCGGTGGCCACGATCCAGTGTCGGCAGACCATCAAATTCCTGTATCAGCTGATGTGCCAGTTCGCTAGACTGGTTCATCGCTTCGCGTTGAAAAATGCTAAGCAATGCCGGAGTGATTTCGGGATCAGTCGCCCCCAGATCAGGCCCCCCGACTAAATCCGCTTTATTTTCTCTGGATGCCAGATAAGCGGCTTCTTTATCAGATGCTTTATCGGACAGCGTAAAAACCGACACGCCACGGGCTTTGGCGGAACGGGCGGCATCGGCATGGATAGAAATGAATATATCGGCCTGATGCAGACGTGCCAGTTCAATCCGTTTGCGCAAGTGCAAAAACTTATCGCTATTTCTGGACATAATCGCCCTGACCTGACCGGTAGCTTCCAGTTGCCGGGCTAATTCCCGCGCCGCCATGAGCACAATATCTTTTTCTTTATGGCCATTTAAACTGATCGCACCGGGGTCTTTGCCGCCATGCCCCGGATCAATAAAAACTATCCATTTGCGTTCCGCTTTTAGCGGTTCGACTGGCCGGTCTGCTGGGGCTTCAACCTGACCGGAATAGGCGCTGACCGTGGTTGCCAGAATAGGCGGTGGTGGCCGCTTGATGGGGATGGGTACGCTTGATGCACTGGCGGTGCGATTATCTGTCTGGCTGTTTGGCACATTGGCGGTTTGCGCTGATGTTGATGGCAGAGACAAATTCTGATTATCCAGCAAAGCCCGCGCCACTACCCGG
>JAHEII010000143.1 GCA_024639485.1 Alphaproteobacteria bacterium | reverse complement strand
AATGACGGTTCCAAACGGTTCATACCGGGACGGCAACACACATATATCGGCCAGATCAAGCAAGGCTGCTCTATCGTTGCGCCATCCGGCAAAACACACTCTGTCATTCAGACCTAATGCACTGGCCTGTTTTTTATATGTATCCAAATCAGGCCCATCGCCAGCCATCAGGAAAGCCACATCAGGCAATCGCGCCGCCGCTTCAAGCAACAGGTCAACACCTTTTTTCCAGTGCATACGCGATAGTAACAAAACAATCGGTTTACCTTCCGGCAATCCAAAATCCTCACGACGCACCGGTTTATCAGCGGCCAGCGTGCCAAAGGTATGCCCCAGATAAGCACGATCCGGATGGCCGGTTGCCGCACCAATATGACGAACAATATCCCGCGTCACGCCCATGTGAAAATTACTATGCCGGTAATTTTTAAGATCATAATATCCGCCAAACCACCCTAGAACTGGCGGTTTAATACCCGCGGGCATAAACGAAGATGCTCTATTCATCCAGCCATGCACCAGATCAGGAGCTTCTTTTTTGATAATGGATGAAAGCCGGTTTTGTTGCGGCCATTTCCACCAGCGTTGAAAACCCATGGGATAATGCGGGATATTGCGCTCAGCCATAGCATCAAGAATATGCGGATATGGACGTGAAATCATAACCTGATTAACACCGCGATCATGTAATGCCTTGACCATATCAAGACAGAAAGTTTCTGCACCGCCAGTTTGGGCGCCTGCTATCACATGACAAATCTTAAGAGGGGATTGGCTATTTTTTACCACAATAACTCCAAACTGGTGCCGATGATTGATTGCTAATAGAGACCAATTTGATATAACGTATTTATCAGAATGTTTCCAGTTTTGTTCTAAGTGATCGCATTAGTAATCAGAAAATACGATATTATCATGTCTTTTGACCGCCATTATAAAACCCTAGCTTCCGTTTTTAATATGTGTTTGCTTATTAGCATCCTATTGATATGGGCCGGTTTCGCACATGCACAGGATCAATCTCAGCCACTGGCACAACCACTGGATTTTTCTGCCGATGAACTGGAAGCTAATCAGGAAACAGGCATATTCGTTGCTATCGGTAATGTTGTATTTGAACAAGGCAAAATGACCTTGAAAGCGGATCGTGTTGAATATAATCGCGACACCGGTCAAGCCGTGGCTATGGGCAATGTTGTTTTCACCGACCATCAGGGTAACATCCATTTTTCCGACAATATGACCATGGGCAGTTCGTTTTCCGAGGCGTTTGCCGAACCTATTATCAGCCGCATGGTTGATAAATCATGGATGGCCGGTGATAGTGGTGAGTACTATAAAGATGATTTTACCCTTTATGATAACGCAACCTATACGCCTTGTGATTGCGATTACACCAATGGCGAAACACCAATCTGGCGATTTGAAACATCAACAACTTGGCATGATCCCAAAACAAAAACGGTATATCACCGCAATATTCAAATGAAGGTGCTTGATCTGCCGGTTATGTATTTTCCTTTTCTGTCGCATCCGGACTGGTCAGTTCGCAGACGTTCAGGATTATTATATCCCAGCATTTCCTATTCTTCTGATCATGGCATGAAATATATTCAGTCTTATTATCACGTGATCAATGACACCAGTGACGTAGAAATCACGCCATATTTATTTCAAAACTCCGGGCTATTATCCAGCATCCGCTATCGCCAGTTATGGGATCAATCCGGACTAGATATGCGCTTTACTGGCGGTCAGATTGAATCCTTTGAAAAAGACGATCAGAATGTGATAGCGGTAGATGCGCGGTTTAATACGATTGTGGGCGAAAACTGGAACACTAAAGCCCGCCTTTATCGCACGAGTCAGGATACATTTATGCGGCGTTATGGGATTGATAATGCCACCCAGCACAAATCAACATTCAGCGCCGAACAGATTGGGGTTAACACTTATAATCTGGTTGAGGCTTATGACATTCAGGGTTTGGATTCCACCGAAACCACCGAAAAAGAACCAACCGTTCTGCCATCGGTTTTTCATGAACGCTATATCCCCGGATATCGTGACAATATGACAACCCGGATCAGACTATCCGCCAGCCAGGCAGATAATGACGAAGATTATGATATTAATCGCTGGTCTGCTGAACTATACACCAATGAAGACATGGCGTTTTCCACTGGCATATTCAGCCTGGAAACAAGAACAGCCTTACAATATCACATGATTGAGCATAGCCCGGACAGCGATAGCTATACCGGTGAACTTGGGCAAGGCAGTATTAGCGCAGGATTAGGCTGGTCACAGCCCTATGCCGCAATGATTGGTAATAGTAGCGCCATCATCCAGCCAAAGCTGAAACTGATAACCGTACATTCAACTGACCGGACAGATAATATTCCTAACCGTGATTCCTCGGATTTCCATCTGGATGAGGCTAATCTGTTTTTGATTCATCGCTATCAGGGCAATGACTACATCAAAACAGGCACCCATATGGCGGGCGGGGTCAGCACGGATATGACAGAAACACCATTAGGTGATCTGTCTGGTTTTGTAGGAGCCAGTTATCGCTTGATTGGTGATGTGAATAGCGGGCTTAACGCTACGAGTGATACCGAAAAGCTATCTGATATTCTGGCCAGTATTCAGGTAAAACCAACTGACCAGCTTCGATTTTCGTTTGCCGGACGGTTTAATCATGAAGACCTGGAGCTTAATGAATCCCGTGCCTCAGTGGCGTGGTCACGTCCCGGAACATCAATGTCAGCCAGTTATAATCAACGATCAGAATCCTTTTTTAGTGCCGCTAGCGTCGACGAAGAAGAACTGATTGTTAATCTGAGCCATCTGATTGATGACGGTTACACGATCAAGGCAAACCAGACCTTTGATCTGACAGATGGCAAAAGCGAACGTGATAAATCTACTATCGGGCTTGATATCACGCGCGGCTTGCAGAATTGCCTAACCATTTCCATTCAATATACCCGCGACGAAACAACCGACCGGGATATCAAACCTGTTGATGAGATTATGTTTCTGCTGAATTTCAAATATCTGGGCGCATTTGAAAATAACAGTTTAGCCAATTAAAACCCCTGATATTTCATAGCCCCCATACGCGGTAAAATCTGGCTTAAAGCCTATTCCACAAAAGAGATAATATGATTGCAAATATGCAATTTCTATAATTTATGAAAATGTCATTAATTACTTCATAATTTTTTACACATATCCATCGCTCTATCCAGCGCTTCACTGAGTCCATCATTACTCCAACTATTTTCTGTTATATCAAAGTAGTCGGTGATTTTGATTTCTGATGAGTCTTTATATTCCATCATTATTGGGTTTTCTTGACTAAGGATATCCTTTAACTCTTCAATATCTGCCCATCCTATATCTACAGTTGCTCTATGCCCCATCAGGAACGGTGATGCGAAAAGAACATTAACTATAATCTCATTTCCCATAAAGTTAGTGGTTACATATTGATCTCTTAGTTGTTCGATTTCTGGATGATTTGAATAGGTATAAACAAAGGTTATTAGATTTCCTTTTTCACAATGATCTTTAATCATTCTTACATGAAGTCTATCGCCATGTGTAACCTGTCCGTTGACAGTTGCATGGACTGAATTCTCAGTAATGATATCAACGCCCCATTGATTCTCGATGCTTTCTTCTGCAATTAGTTCAGCAAAAGATACAGATGGGTTAATCAACCCTAAGAATAGAATAAATCTAATAATATAAAACTTTGTCATGATTTTAATATTACGCAGAAATATGTTCTAGGGAAGGCGAAATGGTGAGTTTGTTAAAATCTCAACCAATCACCAATCAGAGCGCTTTGACTGTTCTGGTGTAGAGTTCGGTTCCATATCAAAATGAAGTCAGAGGGGGTTCAGAGGACATTATTGTGAAAAAGATACCGTTATTAGTATAACTCCAACACCCAGAGGCAAGAAAACTACCCCACAACAAAACTACTCGACGGTAACTGATTAAATTCAAAGTTATAGTTTAATCCTAACTCAATTTTTCTTTTTTTAATGGATAGTTTTTTCCATCAAAAACTAAAGTGATATTATCATCACCACCAGTTAGGTAATAACCATCAGTCTTCTTCTTTTGGTCTTTCCAAACCAATTTATCATTCACATAAGGAATTTTAAAATTAAGCGTTATACTGTGAGTTTGTTTGTCATCAGATGTGACTAAAATATTTTCGAGAAGACCCTCTAAAAATCTTTTCTTCACCTGTATATCAGTTTCAGATTTTAGTTCTTTAATCTTATCCGAAAATTCATTAACCCAATCTACCCATCGCAAACTCTGCTTCGTATTATTTATGACCCCTTCTATGCTCTCTCTACGTTTTTCAAGTTCAAGGTAGTGGTTTTCAATATTACTCAGAATTTTCGTAACTTCTCTATCTGACCTCTTATTGAGAAGTCGATCTGTTTCTAATTCAACGATAGCATTTTCGACGTCTTTTAATTCTTTATTTACCTTCCGCAGTTTTCTTTGCTCTACCGCTATATCAGAGTTGCTAATTTGGGTTGAGTTAGTAAACAAAATTTCATCCTTTACCCCCTGTTTGAACAAAACTGAATTAGACATTGTTTGAATTACAGTGTCCCACACTAATTCATCCGTTACCCCTATCTTAAGGTTACGTTTGCTCCTCACACATTTATTTTGCT
>JAHEII010000116.1 GCA_024639485.1 Alphaproteobacteria bacterium | reverse complement strand
CAATGACCCACCAATTGAACCTGATTGTTTAACCATGATGATATCAGAAACTATATCATGTTCTGCCAGATATGATTGCAATTCTTCGGGATTGCTTTCAACCTGACCACTATCAACAGTTAAAATACTTAATTTTTTGGCAATTTTCATTAGCCATAATGTCTGGGCTACGGCGCGAGTGGACTCTATCGATCCATCCCAGCATATTGCCACATGCCCAAACCCGTCACTATCCTTTTCTGGCATGCTGTCATCACACATGTAAACCGGCCTGCCCGTATGGAACAATGCTGTTTTAAGTGTATTTGCACCCAGATTCCGGTCAATGTCGGGCTTAGCCACAACAATAATATCGGATAACCGGCCATGCCGCCGCACCACATCAACCTGACGGCCTTCTGCTTCAATGAAATGGACAGAAACCGAATTAGCTACCGGTGTTTCTGACATAGCAATGCCAGCAGAATCGCAAATGCGCTCTACTTCCTGCCGCATAGCCGTTTCGGCCATATTAAGGACGGATGCGGATTGCGTCATGATCTGATTTTTCATATCGCGAGACATAGGTACACCAAACGGTAACATGTCTTCGGGACGCAAACGGCAATGGGTGACAATAATATGAGCATTGGTTGCTTGAGCCAGAGATATAGCATGACGCAAAACACGTTCTGCATTGCCATCGTCTCTAACAGGAACAACTACCCTGTTTATCATTGTCACCTCCTTTTTTAGCGAGCCTCTTTTTAGCGAGCCCGGGTTTTAGAACAAGCCTTCGATAAGACCATCATCATTAATATGAATACTTTCAGCTGCAGGCACTCTTGGCAAGCCTGGCATGGTCATAATCTCACCACAGACGACCACAACAAAACCCGCACCAGCAGAAAGCCTAACTTCACGAATAGGCAAGCTATGGCCAGTTGGCGCCCCGCGTCTATTAGGATCAGTGGTAAAGCTGTACTGTGTTTTCGCCATACAAACCGGCAAGTTACCGTAACCCTGTTCTTCCCATGATTTCAGCTGATCGCGTATTTTCTGATCGGCAATGACTTCATCTGCTCTGTAGATTTCCTTGGCGATTGTTTCGACTTTTTCGAACAATCCCATTTCAATCGGGTAAAGCGGCTTATAATTTGATGGAGATGATTCAATCATTTTCACAACTGTATTGGCCAATTCCTCAGAACCGGCACTACCATCAGCCCAGTGACGACAGACAATCGCTGTTCCACCCTGATGTTGAACAAAATTCTGTAATGCCTCAATCTCAGCATCGGTATCACTGTAAAAATGGTTGATCGCAACAACAGCCGGAACACCGAATTTCTGGATATTTTCCATATGACGGCCAAGGTTAGGACAACCGCGCTTAACCGCTTCCACATTTTCAGTACCCAGATCAGCCTTTGCGATACCGCCATTCATCTTCATGGCGCGAACCGTGGCAACAATAACCGTTGCATCCGGCTTTAATCCAGCCTGACGACATTTGATATCAAGAAACTTTTCAGCACCCAGATCAGCACCGAAACCAGCCTCAGTCACGACATAATCAGCCAGCTTTAATGCGGTTTTTGTAGCAATAACCGAATTACAACCATGGGCAATATTAGCAAAAGGCCCGCCATGAACAAATGCCGGATTGTTTTCCAGCGTTTGCACCAGATTAGGCTGCATTGCCTGTTGCAACAACACGGTCATAGCACCATCGGCTTTAATATCGCGGCAGAATACCGGACTGCGGTCACGGCGATAGGCTACAATGATATCACCCAGACGGCGTTCCAGATCAGCCAGATCATTAGCAAGACATAAAATAGCCATGACTTCGGATGCCACGGTAATATCAAAACCAGCTTCACGCGGGAACCCGTTAGCAACACCGCCAAGGCTGCAATTAATCTGGCGCAACGCCCGATCATTCATATCAAGAACACGGCGGAAAGCCACACGGCGGATATCGATGTCCTGCTCATTCCCCCAATAGATATGATTATCAATCAGCGCAGCCAGCAAGTTATGCGCTGATGTAATTGCGTGAAAATCACCGGTAAAATGCAGGTTCATTTCTTCCATTGGCACAACCTGTGAGTAACCGCCACCGGCGGCGCCACCTTTCATCCCGAAGCAGGGGCCAAGTGACGCTTCACGGATACATATAGCGGCCTTTTTGCCAATCCGGTTCAATCCATCACCAAGACCAACTGTTGTTGTTGTTTTGCCCTCGCCCGCTGGCGTCGGGTTAATAGCCGTCACCAGAATCAGCTTGCCGTTTTCGCGGCCATCTAGGCTTTTGATAAAGCTTTCAGACACTTTTGCTTTATCATGACCATAGGGAAGCAAATGCTCATACGGGATGCCAAGCTTTTCCCCAATGTCTTTAATGGGTTTCTTTTTGGCTTCGCGGGCAATTTCAATATCAGATTTGTAGCTCACAGTTTTATCCTATTCGTTTTAGTTTAATAGTCTAGTTAGCCTAGCTTCCTAGAGTTGTTCCAATTTTAAGCGTGATTGCAGATGCCCATTCCGATGCCGGTATTTTACCAGTTGCTTCGGGACGGACGCGTTTTATCAGAATACGTCCACCATTTCCCTGAACGGTTACTCCTTCTTCTGAGATGTCTATTATTTCACCGGGAGTGCCGTCACCATCCATTCTGGCAGCGTCATAAATTTTCACCTCAGCACCATTCAGCGTTGTCCATGCTCCGGGTGCAGGGTTAGCCGCCCGAATAGTGTTGTAAGTTTCCGCAACAGGCTTCGTCCAGTCAAGCTTTGCGCTATCCTTTTTGAACCAGCCCTCATAAGTGCCGTCTTCTAGTCGCTGATCATGTTTGATAATGACACCGGCCTTAACCATATCAAGGCCTTCGATCATGGCATCCACGCCCATCGGGAACAATTTCTTGAAATAAATATCCCCCAGGGTTTCATCAGCACCAATTGCGCAAGTTTTCTGCAACATAATCGGGCCTTCATCAAGCCCATCATCTGGCCAGAAAATGGTCAGCCCTGTATGGGTTTTTCCCATGGCAATCGGCCAGTTGATCGATGAGGGCCCCCGATGTTGCGGGCAAAGCGATGGGTGATACTGAAACGTACCGTAAGTAGGCGCGTCACGCACCGCTTCGGGTACAAACAGCAATACATAAGCCATCATGCAGATATCAGCCTTGAAAGACTGCATTAATTCCAGTGCTTCCGGCGTTTTCCATGATGCGGGCTGATGCAACGGAATGCCCTTATCTTTGGCAAGTAAAGCTAGCGGGTCTTCGGGCTTGCCTTCTTTCGTTGGCGCGCAACAGACAGCAACCACGTCTTCGCCTCTTTCCAGAAGCTTCTGGAGTACCGCCTCACCAAAGGCTTGTTGTCCATGTAGAACGATCCGCATATTTATCCCCTTATTCAGCCGTTTGATTACCTACGACTTATTGACTTCGCCAACTGCACCTGATGATACAATATTATTGATCTCACTGTCATCATAATGCAGCACGTCTTTTAAAATTTCTAATGTATGTTCACCTAATAACGGTGAGCGCGTCACATCAACCGGACTAGCGGATAGCTTAATCGGACAGCCGACCGAAATATATTCGCCGCGTTCAGGGTGATCGACCTTTACCAGCGTGCCAGTATCATACAATCCTTCATCCTCAGCAATTTCTTTCATGGAAAGGATAGGGCCAACCGGTATATCTAGCGGATTACATAAATCCATGACTTCGAATTTGGTTTTGGTCATTGTCCATGCTTCGATACGCTCAAAAATCTGATTGAGTTTATCCAGCCGTTCAGACGGGCTTGCAAAACCATCATCGGTTTTCCAATTCGGCTCACCTATCAGATCGCATACTTTTTCCCAAACTGCCGCCTGAATGATGAAATAGGTATAGGCATTGGGATCAGTTTCCCAGCCCTTACATTTCAGAATCCGTCCGGGCTGACCACCGCCGGAATCATTTCCTGCGCGTGGTGTGGCTTCACCAAACGGGATACCTTCACCAAATTGGGAATATTCTTTGAGCGGCCCCGCATCAAGGCGTTGCTGATCCCGCATCTTAACCCGTGCCAGATTAAGCACCGAATCCTGCATGGCAACGCTAACACGCTGACCTTCGCCAGATTTTTCCCGGTGGAATAGCGCAGTGACAATACCAAGACATAAATGCAGACCAGTGCCGGAATCCCCTATCTGGGCGCCCGTCACCAGTGGCGGCCCATCCAGAAAACCTGTTGTTGAGGCCGACCCGCCTGCACATTGCGCCACGTTTTCATAAACCTTGCAGTCTTCGTATTTGCCGGGGCCAAAGCCTTTGATCGAAGCCATGATGATGCGTGGATTAATTTCATGCACACGTTCCCAGCTAAATCCCATTCTATCCAGCGCACCGGGGGCAAAATTTTCAACCAGAACATCACATTCCTTGATCAGTCGGGTTAAAACCTCTTTGCCGGTTTCATTTTTGGAATTGAGCTCAATCGACCGCTTATTGTGGTTAAGCATGGTGAAATACAGGCTATCCGCGCCCGGCTTATCAATCAGCTGTTTGCGGGTCGCATCGCCCACGCCCGGACGTTCAACCTTGATCACATCTGCCCCAAACCAGCCTAGGATTTGTGTACAGGTAGGGCCTGATTGAACATGGGTAAAATCGAGAACTTTAACCCCTTCTAACGCTTTCATCATTTTATTCACCATCCATTTTCATTATATTAATCGTTTGAGATTTTTTGTTCATATCTGTTCAGGATTTCGCTTTATTCTGCATCACAATGCTTTGTGGATTTAGATTACCAATGCGGCCGCTTTCAGTGCCCGCATTTTCATCAATGATGGCATTCACCAAGGTCGGCTTGCCAGATGCCAGCGCTTCACGCACGGCGC
>JAHEII010000027.1:24992-25358 GCA_024639485.1 Alphaproteobacteria bacterium | reverse complement strand
TGTCTATGTGATACTGATAATAATCCGAGCACGCCGGATGTCGATAGCAAGGTTGATGCGGGTGATGGCTCAGACAACATCACCGGCGGCGCAGGTAATGATGAAATTACCGGCGGTAAAGGTGATGACAATATTGATCTGGGCGCGAGCGATGCCGATACCGATGTTGTCATTTATGGCATTGGCGGCCGGTCGGTTAAAGATGGCGGGGATCATATTACCAATTTCAATCGCGGCGTTGATCAATTTGTTTTTGCGCTTGATAAAAATCAGGCTGGGGTCAGCGACGTGACTGATTACGACAGCTTCCTTGATTATATCACCAAGGATACAGCCACGTTGGATGATGATGAGTTTCGGGTTCAG
>JAHEII010000027.1:0-24982 GCA_024639485.1 Alphaproteobacteria bacterium | reverse complement strand
AATTAAGTGAAGGTAGTGATGGGAATGCACAAATAGAAGGCTTGTTATTCCATTTTGCTAATGCATCATTTTATAGTGGTGGCCGATTATCCTTGCCGCTGATGAAGATTAGTTTTGCTGACCCGATTGGACCTGATGGAATAATGGATATTTTCATTGATGATGCCGGTGAGCCAGTCGACGTATCAACAGCACTCAACAAATTTTTCTTTATCACAAACCTGGATTATCTGGATGATTTCATGGGCGGCGCAGATTCCATTTCCTATGAAATCGCCTGACCCTGATATTATCCTGCCTTGATATCTTATCGTGATCGCTATTGACGAGTGGCGATATTCATCTAATCTGACATTATAAATACATATTCGGATATGGATAATCTGTGCCGGATATTGCAAGTCAGTGGATGGTATATTTATGAAAATAGGGATCGCTATCAAAAGGTCTGAAGCCACATGAAATTGCGCGATTGTGAGGTTTTTGTTGTTGGCAATCCGCCGCCCCATTTTGGCGGGCGATATTTTATTTTTGTAAAATTGGTAACGGATAACGGCATTACCGGTTATGGCGAGTGCTATGTGGCCACGGTTAGCCCTTATGTCATTGCTGATATTATTAAAGATATTTTTGGTCGGCACATGCAGGATATGAATCCGCATCAGATTGAACCCATGGGGCGGCGTGTCCATGGGTCGGGATTTACGCACCGTCCGGACGTGACTATGATGGGAGCGTGGTCTGGGCTGGAAATGGCATGCTGGGATATTATAGGCAAAGCCGCTGATCAGCCGGTTTATCATTTGATTGGCGGCAAACTGCGTGACCGTTTACGGAGCTATACCTATATCTATCCGGATGCAGCTGATCATTCGGCCAGTGCATACAGTGATCCGGATGTTGCGGCTAATCGGGCGGCAAGTTATCTGGCTGATGGGTTTACTGCGCTGAAATTTGATCCGGCTGGGCCTTATACGATTTATGATGGCCGCCAACCTGATCGCGAAGATTTAGCCAGAAGCGTTGCCTTTTGCCGTCGTCTGCGCGAAGCCGTGGGCGACAAAGCTGATTTGTTATTTGGCACGCATGGCCAATTTTCAGTATCAGGTGCAAAACGGCTGGCCAAAGCCATTGAGCCCTATGACCCGCTATGGTTTGAAGAACCCACCCCGCCAGATATGCCGGAACGTATGGCAGAAGTCGCCGCCGCCACCAGTATTCCGGTAGCAACCGGGGAACGTCTGACCACACGATTTGAGTTTAGCCGCGTGTTAGCACATAGCGCGGCATCAATCCTGCAGATGAATCTGGGGCGTGTTGGCGGCATTCTGGAGGCAAAGAAAATTGCTGCTATGGCAGAAACCTATTATGCGCAAATTGCTCCGCATCTGTATTGCGGGCCGCTGGTTGGTGCCGCCAATATTCAAATTGCCGCCGCGTCACCTAATTTTCTTATTCTGGAAAGCATTGAGCAATGGGGCGGTTTTCATGCGGATATTCTGACATCACCTATCCGCATGGAAGCGGGATATGTCATTGTTCCCGATGCACCGGGATTAGGGGTTGAGCTGAACGAAGATGTGGCAAGGCAACACCCGTATAAGGGCGATTTGCTGCATCTGGAAATGTCCCCCGATCCACATGATTTTCAACCAAACCCTAAATCAGAAAACTAACAACAACGGATCATGATGATGAATACTTATGCTAATGCCAGATCAGTACAGGCCGAACAGGGGCATTACATTGATTTGCGATCAGACACGGTCACAACACCGGTCATGGCAATGCGGCAGGCCATGGCTGATGCTGTGGTTGGCGATGATGTTTATGGCGATGATCCAACGGCAAACCACTTGCAGGCTAGAATGGCAGATATGCTTGGCAAAGAGGCAGGATTGTTTGTCAGTTCCGGCACGATGAGTAATCTGATTGCTATGCTGGTCCATTGCCAGCGCGGAGATGAGATTATTACCGGCCGTGATTATCATGTATATTGCGATGAGGCGGGCGGCGCATCAATTGTTGGCGGTATGATTTTTGACCCGCTTGATCCGGCAGATGATGGTGCATTAGAAGCCAGTGATATTCTGGCGGCGGTGAAACCGGATGATATTCACTGCCCGATATCACGTCTGCTATGTCTGGAAAATACATGGCATGGTGCGGCAATTTCGCTTGATCGGATCAAAGCATCGGCGGCGGCTGGTCGGACATCTGGAATGAATATTCACCTTGATGGAGCGCGGTTTTTTAATGCCGTGACTGCGCTGGGAATATCGCCAGCTGATCTGGCTGATGTTGCGGATACGGTATCTGTTTGTCTGTCAAAAGGGCTGGGCGCACCGGCGGGGTCTATTCTTTGTGGTTCAGAGCAATTCATCAAAAAAGCATTGCGCGTGCGAAAATATCTTGGTGGCGGAATGCGTCAGATTGGTATTCTGGCTGCCGCTGGGTTATATGCGTTAGATCATCATATTGATCGCCTGCCCGAAGATCATGCCAGAGCAAGTGATCTGGCACAGTTTTTATCAACACTCCCCGGTTTATCTGTTCGCACCGCAACGAATATGGTGTTTTTATCGCTGACCACAGGTTCAGCAGAACATCTGGCCGATACATTAGCGGATCAAGGGGTGGTGATTACGCCGGGTGAAGCAGAAACCAGACTAGTCATGCATGTGAATATTGATGATGCGGCACTGGACAGGATTAAATCAGCGTTCAAGCACTGGCATGAAAAGCAATATCAATCATGACGGCGCTGATTGACTATCTTCACGATACGCAATGGAATGATTTCCCGGAACCGGTAAAGCATAATGCCTGCCGATCCATGTTTGACACTATCGGGGTATCTGCGGCGGCATCTAAAACCGAATTATCCGCTATTATCCGCCAGCATGCCGCGCGAATGTTTGCCGGCAATGGCGCCAGCTTGTGGTGGGATGGGCGAAAAGCTAGTCCGGTCGGGGCGGCGCTAGCCAATGGGATGAGCATAGATGCGCTGGATGCCCATGATGGCCAGAAACTCACCAAGGGGCATGTTGGATGCGGGCTTATCCCCGGCATCATGGCGATAGCCGAAGCCGAAGCTATTCATGATAGTCAGGAGATCATGACAGCGATGGTGCTGGGTTATGAGTTTGGCACGCGCGCGGGTGTTAGCCTGCATGCCAGCACGGCAGATTATCATACGTCAGGCGCATGGATTGCAGTCACGGTTGCAGCGATTGGTGCACGGCTTCTGGGGTTGAATGAAACCCAGACACGGCATGCTATGGGAATAGCTGAATATCATGGCCCAAGAAGCCAGATGATGCGGTGTATTGATACGCCTAGCATGGTCAAGGATGGATCAGGCTGGGGCGCTATGGCAGGGGTTAGCGCGGCTTATCTGGCAGCTGATGGATTTACCGGTGCGCCAGCGATCAGCATTGAGGGTGCGGATGTGGCCGGATACTGGGCTGATCTTGGGGTGCATCATTACATGAATGAGCAATATATAAAACTTTATCCTGTGTGCCGCTGGGCGCAACCGGCGGTTGAGGCTGTTCTGCATGTCATGCGACAACATGATATATCCGCAGATCAGATTGCTAGCATAGAGATAAGCAGTTTTGATGAAGCTGTGCGGCTATGTTCCATGGCCGAAACCACAGAAGAAGCCCAGTATTCCCTGCCGTTTTCTGTTGCCGTGGCGGCATGGCGTGGCACGATTGGCGTTGATGATATATCAGCGGCTGGTCTGGCTGATCCGGCTATTCAATCCATGGCCGGAAAGATCAAAATAACGAGCAATGATCAATTTAATGCTGCTTTTCCCCGTCAACGATTTGCCCAAGCGCTTATCCAGACAACAGATGGGAAGCAATATGAATCAGCGCCAACCGAAGCCATTGGTGATCCGGAAGATGCGGTTAGTGATGATATTTTACGCCAGAAATTTCATACTCTGGCTGGATCACGACTGGATCATGAAACCGTCAACGCGCTAGAAACCGCTTTGGGAGGATTGCAGCAATTACCAGATATGCCACGCGTCATGGATATCATGCGGCAGGGCTAAAAAACGATGCTGGCTTCCTTTTTGGGCATATTTAGGATAAAATTATCCATTATGACATTGTGAGGAATAAGTCGTGGCAGATGATGTTTTCCCAAATCCAGAAGACCGGTTCGGATTACCCGGTTGGACATATTTTAATGATGAGCTGTTTGCCCTAGAATCAGAAACGCTGTTTCGCCGCCACTGGCAAATGGTCTGCCATAGCAATGATATCCCCGAAAAAGGCCAGTTTACTACCTTTGATCTGGTTGGTGAACGTGCGCTTATTATCCGCGGCGAAGATGGGGTTATTCGTGCTTTTCATAATTTATGCCGGCATCGGGGATCACGGGTTGTTACCGAAGAAAATGGAATTTGTAAAAACGCGATGGTGTGTCCGTTTCATGGATGGAGCTTTAATCTGGATGGCACTTTGCGCTCGCCGGCACGGCCAAGAACTCTGCCCGATCTTGATCCGGTGGAATGGGGATTAAAGCCTATTGAGTGTGAGATTTGGCAAGGGTTTATTTTTATCCGTTTCAAGCCCGGGCATCAGCCTAGCGTGAAAGAGATCATGGCACCGCATGACGCGCTAATCCAGCAACAACAGCTGGCTGATCTAGTACCGGCAACCGCGCCATTTTCGTCTGAGATATGGAAGGTGAACTGGAAATCTATCCGTGATGTTGACAACGAAGGCTATCATGTACCGATTGCCCATCCGGGACTGCAGGATTTGTATGGTAAAGATTATCAGGATTATAATCTGACAGGCGATACCGCGCTATCGGTTGGAAATTTCAACCCGTCTCCGTCATATATGTGGTCAACGCGCAACTACCGGAACCTTGTTCAGCATTTGCCAGAACCATGGGCATCATTGCCGAAAGCATGGCATTATATTTTGCTATTTCCTAATCAGGTGATCGGACTTTATCCGGATAGTGTCATCTTTTATCAGGATATTCCGGTAACTACCGGAACCAGTATTCAGCGGTCAGCGAGTTATGCCCGACCAAACGAAGATCGGGTGACACGCGCCGCCCGGCATCTGGCCGCCCGCATTGATGCGATTACCGGCATAGAAGACATGCATTTGATTGAGTGGTCATATGAAGCCATGAAATCCAGCGCTTTTGATGGCATTATGCTGTCCGAACTGGAAAGCGGCGTAGGGCAATATCACCACCGGTTGAAATCCATGTTTCCGGTCATGAATTGTGCGGATGAACCGGCGCCACAAATGGTGAAAGTAATTAATGATAATATGTCTGGTACTAATATAAATGGTGCTGACCATCCGGTGCGATAACCCATCAATCACCGCATAATTATGTTTTACCAGCGGAGAAATATCCGGCCGCTTGCCGCCCCTATGCCGGCGGTCAGGGTGATGCCGAACGCATACCATAATCCGTAAAAGGCAGGCGAATCTTCGGTGCAGTAAAAGGCATAAATAATGGTTGCCAACGCACTGGCAATTAATCCGGCACGACACCCAAGCCATGTGGGATGTTGAGGTGCTCTATCACAAACACCTATTCGTTCCGGCGGCGTGATTTATTTCAAAAAAAATGCTGGAGATCATTTATTTAAAAAGTGTGGATTTATACTTTGCCTATTTCACCATTATGCTAAAGTAGAAATGAAGTTGAAGGAATTCGCATGGCACTACGTTCATCTTTTGGCACAAAATGGAAACGATCTTTCGCGGGATGGCGCTTAATTGGCGGGCCCTTTCTATTCGGCTTCCTGCTATTATTGGCACCGCTTTTTTTGATGGTTGCCCTCAGTATGTGGACTCAGGATTATCTGGACCTTGACCGCACACCGACCTTGAACAACTACAAAGATATCTTTTCGCATCCTGTCTATGTCATGCTGATCAAGCGGTCGGTTAGTATTTCGTTGATCGTTACGTTGATGACGGTTCTGCTGGCTTTTCCTATGGCCTATTATATCTCGTTTTACGGCGGCAAATATAAAGCGATCTGGCTATTTCTGATTACCATTCCTTTCTGGACCAGTTATCTGCTCCGGATTTTTTTGTGGAAGATTATTCTGGGGTATAACGGGGTGGTTAATTCTAGCCTTCTATCGCTTAATCTGATTGAAGAACCATTATCCTTTATTCTTTACAACGCGAACGCGGTTGTTATTGCCCTGGCCCATGCATGGGCGCCTTTTGCTATTCTGCCTATTTTTGTTTCACTGGAACGGATTGATCGTTCCATGCTGGAAGCCGCTAAGGATTTAGGAGATTCTGCTATCCGTAGTTTTTTCCGTGTGACATTACCATTGGCCATGCCGGGGATTATTTCGGCGGCGTTAATCGTCTTTATTCCAACGATTGGTGATTACGTCACGCCAAAACTGGTTGGTGGTAAAGATGGCCTGATGATTGCCAATATGATACAGGTGCAATTTTCCAAAGCAAATAATGCGCCGCTTGGAGCGGCGTTAGCCATCACATCGCTGATGACAGTCTTGTTGATTTCATTAGGATTCTTATTCTTCAATCGCCGCTATTTGAGGAAGCAGACACAATGAAAAAACCATCGGTCTTTTTGTTTACTTTTGTTATTATTTATCTGGTGTTTCTTTATGCACCGATTATGCTTTTGCCGATTTTTGCATTTAATGACAGCTCGATTATTGCGTTCCCGTTATCCGGTTTTACTCTGGAATGGTTTGTCGGATTAATGTCTGAAAATACGCTTCATCGCGCCTTGAAAAACTCATTGATTATTGCCGTTACGGCGGCGGTGATTAGCACCTGTTTCGGCATCCTGACAGCTAGAGCTATGGCAAGGCATGATTTTATTGGTAAGCGGCCAAGCTTTGGTTTGATCATGGCGCCTTTATTCCTGCCTGAGATTATTATCGGGGTGGCTTTGCTGATTGTCTTGATTCAGCTAGGGGTATCGCTCAATATATGGACGGTTATTCTTGGGCATATCCTCATCTGTACGCCGTTTTCCGTTTCTATTCTGTATTCCGCGTTTAACAATATGGACAGAAGCATAGAAGAAGCCTCGCTTGATCTGGGTGAAACAAGGTTTGGCACATTCCGGCGGGTGATCTTTCCACTGGTTAAGCCGGGGGTGATTGCCAGTATTCTGATCTGTTTCACCATTTCGCTTGATGAGTTTGTTATCGCGTTTTTTCTGACAGGAGTTGAACCGACCCTGCCAGTCTATATCTGGGCGCAATTGCGCTTTCCTTCAAAATTACCCAGCATAATGGCGTTAGGGTTTATCTTGTTGTTGCTCTCGCTTGTTTTGCTAGCTGTGTTTGAATATTACCGGCGCAAGTCCGAAAAGCTGATTGGTAAGTCATAGTCATGAAGAAGACCGCATGAAAAGGGATAGTCGTTATGGCATCGAAAAACATGATGAATGAGCAAATGGTTGAACAAATGGTTGAGCTCAGCAATATCAGGAAAAGCTTTGGTAAACTCGAAGTAGTCAAAGGCATTGATCTGAATATTGCCAAGGGCGAATTTTTCTCTTTGCTTGGCCCGTCCGGATGCGGAAAAACAACATTGTTGCGGATGATCGCCGGACTGGAAGTGCCGGATGATGGTGCGGTGGTTATTAATCAGCAATCCATGAATGGTGTTGATGCCAATCAACGACCGACCAATATGGTGTTTCAGTCTTATGCGATTTTCCCACATCTGAATGTTGGTGAAAATGTAGCCTATGGGTTGATCAAACAACGCCTGCCTAAAGCGGAATTGCGAAAACGTGTTGATGCCATGTTAAAAATGGTTGATCTGGACGGATATTATGACCGGCCATCCTATGCGCTTTCCGGTGGCCAGCGGCAACGGGTGGCTTTGGCGCGCGCCTTAATTCTTGAACCGAAAGTGCTGTTGCTGGATGAACCGCTATCGGCGCTGGATAAAAAACTGCGGGAACAGATGCAGGATGAGTTGCGCCGTATTCAACGGACATTGGGCATTACCTTTATTCTGGTTACCCATGATCAGGAAGAAGCATTGATCATGAGCGACCGGATTGCCGTTATGTTTGACGGTAATATTGCCCAGCTAGGCACACCACAGGAAATCTATGATAAACCGGTTAGCAGACGGGTAGCGTCATTTATCGGCGTTATGAATTTTCTTGATGGGAAATGTGTTTCGAAAAACAAAACCAATATCGTGGTCGATGTTGAATCGCTTGGCCAGATTACATTCCCACGTGACATGATCCCTGATGACACATCACTTGATCAGCTATGTGTCGGGTTTCGTCCGGAAATGTTTACCATTTTATATGACAAGAAAGATAAGGCGGAGAATGAGTTTTCATCAATAGTGAAAAACGTCGATTACTATGGTGATATGTCTTATTATACGCTGTCTTTACCGCAAAGTGATAAGGATATTATGGTTTCCATGCGAAACACATCTGGCCGTTATGTCTATGATCTGGGTGAGGCGATCAGAGTCGGCTGGCGCAGTTCATCTTTATTAGTGTTGAATTAGCACATAAAAAAACAGGCGACATAAGCCGCCTGTTCTATACTCATATTAGTCAAAAATCAGAAGCCGGCTTTGATCAATTCAAACTCGGCAATCATCTTTTCTCTGTGATCAGCGCTAACCGGCGCTTGCCATAATGTTCCTTCTGAATAGCTTTCCAGAGTACCAAATCCGGCACCGGGGCCATGCTTGTCCATAGCAACCGAATTGGAATGTCCATAACCCCATTCATTGACCATATATTCGCCTGAGCGCTCATCCAGCCATGCGTTAAGGAAATCATAAGCCTTGTCTTTGTTGCCCTGACCGTCTTTCAGGATCACATAACCACAAAGCCATGTGGACTTGCCTTCGGTGGTATCTTCGTTGATAGCTACCGGATGGCCTTCGCTTTCCAGAATAACGCCAACTTCGTTCCATGACCATGACAGGGTAACTTCGCCAGATGCCATCAGGCTTCTGATTTCTGCTCCATCAGCCCAGTATGTCCGGATATTCTGGTGTACTTTCCGCAAGAAGTCTGATGCTTTCTGGAAATCAGCATCGGTTGCCTTGTTCCAGTCATTAATACCAACGGCCAGATAGCCAAGCGCATAGGCATCATCAACATTATCAGGCAGGGATACTCTGCCAGCAAATTTCGGATCAGCAAATGATTGCAGTGATACGGTGTCTGCGGCATCCACAAGATCAGTTCTATATGTTAATGCGGTTAAACCCCAATCAACTGGCACTACCCACTGATTGCCGTCGGTATTGAACCCGTCAATGGTTTTAAACTCAGAAATAACGTCATCCCAGCGTGATAGACGTGATGTATCAATCGGCTCCAGCATGCCTGCCTCACGCCATTTCACAACACTTTGTGAACATGGATGCCCCAGATCAGCTCTGAATCCGGCACGCATTTTCTGAAAAGCTTCTTCTTCATCGGTGAAAAAGCTATAGGTTGGTGACATGCCGTGCTTTTCGATATAATCAGGGAAGAAGTTCGGGTCTTCGTACCCGCCCCAGTCAAAAATCACCAGCTCTGAGTCTTCTGCATATGTTGCGCCCATACCGCCGATAGCTGTAATAGCCGCTGATGCAATAAGTGTTTTTAATGTCTTCATCATCTCCTCCTATCAGATAAGAATTATTAATTATTACTTTTATAATGCCAAAATCAATGTAAATAGCAAATGCAAAGGATATGGGCGTTAAGATTTGAGTTTATCCTGCACCTCAATCACTGCTTCTTCAAGAATATTGAACATGGCATCAATTTCATCATGGGTAATAATCAGTGGCGGTGAGAACACGCACATATTTATAATTGGTCTGACCAGAAGCCCCCGTTTCTCACAGGCTTCGTCCATCATATAGCCAAAATTGCTATCAATCTGGAGCTTCTTTTCTTCGGATACGCCAGATGCTGCCACGCCTTCCAGACAGCCTAGCAAACCTTCGCCTCTGGCATCGCCAATAATATCGTATTTGTCACCAATATCACGCAAGCGTTGCTGGAAATGCGGGGCTACGTCCTGTACATGGTCAAGAATACCTTCGCGTTCCATGATATCCATATTGGTCAACGCGGCCGTCGCGGCAACCGGATGGCCAGAATAGGTATAGCCATTGGTAAATGGCCGTGCGACATCGCCAGATTTATCAAAATCCTTCATTAAGGCATCTGATATAATTGCCGCCCCCATGGGAACATAACCGGATGTCAGCCCTTTGGCGCATGTAATGATATCCGGAATAATGCCGAACACCGCTTCAGAAGCAAACCAGTGTCCCAACCGGCCAAATGCTGTTACCACCTCATCAGAGATATAGACGATATCATATTGTCGGCATAATTCGCGGGTGCGTTTATGATATCCGGGTGGTGGAATAATGACCCCACCTGATGACAGGATAGGTTCGGCAATAAAAGCACCAATTTTATCCGCCCCAACAGAAAGAATACGATCTTCCATGTCTTTGACTTTGGCATCGCACCAGTCTTCGGCAGACATGCCTTCGGGTCGTAAATAGGGGTTAATATTCGGAAGCATCTGTACAATGTCTTCGTGGGTATCCATAAACCGGCGATCATGTTCACGGCCGGTGCCTGACACGCTGGCCGCCAGAAAAGATGAGCCGTGATAGCCTTTTTCACGACAGAGAATTTGCTTTTTTTCTGGTCTGCCCAGAATATTATTGCGGTACATCACAAAGCGTAAAGCCGTATCTACCGCGTCAGACCCACCATTGGTAAAAACCATCGAGTTCAGATCACCGGGGGTTTTTTCGGCAATGCGCTTACCAAGTAGCGCCGATGGCTGATTTGAGGTGAACCACGGGCTGGAATAGGTCATGGTCATGATTTGATTGGCAATAGCATCAGCCATTTCACGGCGACCATAGCCAATATTCACGCACCACATACCACCGGGGCCATCTATCATTTTGTTACCATGACCATCTTCCAGATAGATGCCTTTTGCTTTCTGGATTTGCGTCATGTCAGGGGGGCTGTCGGATAAATCGCTCCACGGATGGATAATATGTTCCTTATCCCAGAACTGCACCTGCTCAGGTGTAATTGTTATATTTTCAAGAGTGTTGTTATTCTGATCTGATTTAAGTGTCATAATCCTCAACAATTTAGTTGCATGTAGGAATAGGATGCCCAATGCATGCAAGCGGGTCAATGACTAAGTGATAAGAATATTATTCCTTTGGTGAAGGAAAAGGTTTCACGCCTGATGGTGGTAATGGCGGGGAAGGGGTTTTGTCTTTACGCGGAGTCACCAAGGCCAGGCCAGTCATCATAATAATCAATGCCAGCCAGACGGTACCGGAATATTCATCCTGAAAAATAATAATCCCCCATAACACACCGGTAATAGTGACCATAAACCCAACTTGTGAAGCAAAAACAGGGCCAGTCGTCACAATAAGAAAAACAAAAGACGAATATCCAATCGCCGATATCAAGGCAATGGATAGAAGCGACCATTCCAGTACGCCGAATGGAAATTGCGGGATAAAGAAATGATCAGTCATCACCGCCACCGGAAACAGGATGCATGCGGCAAAAATATTCATTCCCACGGATAGCCGTATCGGCCCTAAATCCGCTGGCTGATAAGCATCTATAATCAGATTTTCAACCGCATAACAGGTGGCACCAAGGCATGAAATAAGCACCCAGAATGTGGCCGCCTGATCAGGCAGGCTACTATCGGGAAGCACCAATAGCAATATACCGGTAATGCCGGCAATCAATCCGGTCAGCCGCTTGATAGAGCTTTTTTCAAGTCCTATGAATAAAGCCAGTGCAAAGGTCATCATCGGCACTAATGTGTCAGCAATGGCAAGAATACCCGGCTGAACATGGCGTGTTGCTTCATAAAAAATAAGTCCCGGCACCAGAACACCGGTAAATGATACAGCGGCAATCAGCGGCAAATGCCGCCATTTTATCCCGATATGGCCATTCCGGATATAGGCATAAATCATTAGCATGATGCCACTGAGCAGTGTTTGCCAGAACGCTATCCCTATAACCGCCGCGCCGGTATCGGTCGCCATTTTTGTAACCGAGAATGTTAGCCCCCATGCCGTACCAGTAACGGCAAGAACGATCCATGGCCAGAAACGCTGAAAGATGCTGATCATATAGCTGCTTTCAAGCTTTCCTCAATATAAACCTGACGAAGTTCAAGCGCATGTTTGCCCGGTGCCCCATCCCCAATATTTACCCCGTCAATAGATATGATAGGGGTGACATAAGTTGAGGCGGAGGTGACGAAAGCTTCGTCTGCGGCTTTGACTTCATCCACGGTAAAAGGCCGTTCTTCGATAGTCATCTGGCGGTCTTTTGCATAGCGGAGCAAGGATGCACGGGTGATACCATGCAGGATATCATGGGAAAGCTGGCGGGTAATAATCACGCCGTCTTTGATAATATAGGCATTATTTGACGTGCCTTCAGTGATTGTGCCGTTTTCAACCATCCATGTATCATCAAAACCGGAACGGATAGCCGCTGTTTTGGCAAGCGATGGCCATAACAGCTGAACGGTTTTGATATCACGGCGATGCCAGCGCAAATCATCCATGGTCATGACATGCCAGCCGGATTCCATGTTTGAATTATTGCGTGGGTCTGGCTTTTCCTGTGTAAACAGAACAATCGTCGGGGAAATGGCATCACCATCTTCGAACAGGAAATCCCGATCACCCGGATTGCCGCGTGTGATCTGAATGTAAATGCCGCCAGATACCAGATTATTGCGGGTAATCATCTCACGGTGGATAGCCAGCATCTCATCATAATCGACCTTATAGGCGATACCCAGTTCATCAAGAGAACGTTGCATCCGTGCCATATGACCATCGAATTCAATCATTTTTCCGTCCATGACGGCGGTGACTTCGTAAATGGCATCAGCCATGACAAAGCCGCGATCAAAAACAGAAACCGTAGCCTCGTTTTCCGGTACATAATTTCCATTTACATAAACAATGCGTGACATGATGGTTATCCTCAATATGCTAATGGGCTATACTTTACCTGTTCCATACAAAAGGCAATATGATTTTTTTCATTTCAGAATGCCGTATTCATAAAGGGTTATAAATGCCGCGATTTTCTGCCAATCTGGGGTTCTTGTGGTCAGAATTACCATTGCCTGATGCTATTCTTGCGGCACATGCGGCTGGATTTGATGCCGTGGAATGTCACTGGCCATATGATCATGCAACAGATGCCGTGATAGCAGCGTTAGATCAGACAGGATTGCCGATGCTGGCATTAAACACGCCGCGCGGTGATATTAATAAGGATGAATTCGGGCTTTGTGCAATTCCGGCCAGACAGGACGAAGCCAGACAAGGTATTCGGGATGCGATTACCTATGCCAGCCAGATTGGTGCAAAAGCGGTGCATGTCATGGCCGGGAAAGTGTTATCCGATAACACATTAGTAAATCAGGAATATCGTGATCATTTTATCGACATGCTGGCCTTTGCCGCGCAATTGGCAGAACCACATGGAATAGAAATATGGATAGAAGCCATTAATCCGCTGGATGTTCCCGGATATATTTTGAACACACCCCGACAGGCAGTAGATATACTGAAATCATTATCGGCATCATTATCGGCATCTAATATTGGGCTGATGTTTGATTGCTATCATGTGGGGCGAATGATTAACCACATGGGCGGCATGGAGGGCAATAACAGCGATATTCTGGCTGAACTTGATTTTTGTTTGCCATGGGTAAAACATATTCAGATTGCCGCCATCCCGGATAGAACGGAACCGGATCATGGTGATGTGGATTATCCACAGATTTATTCTTGGCTGGATGCGCATGGATATGATGGATTTATCGGCGCAGAATATAAACCACGACATGCTGTTGAGGACGGTCTGGGATGGCTTCATGCAGCAACATCCTGATAACATCAGACCGATTTAAGCCGTCTTTCTCGCCAGACAATAATTAATCCGGCGGCGATTATCAAAAACACACCGGGGATCAGTTGATCAAATGGAGCTTCGGTGAAAAACACATAACCAAGGATGAATGAAATAGGGATGCCTAAATATTCAAATGGGGCAACCTGTCCGGGTTCGGCCAGTCTGTATGACGTGACCAGACATAACACGCCAATGCCGCCGCATATCCCGACAATAATGAATTTGAGCCATTCATCACCGGTGGTGATAGGAACAGGGCTGGAAAAAGCAAACAGAACAATGACAGAAAAACCAAGCGAGAAGAATTGTGTCATAAGCTGTATTTCGCTTGACCCTATATCTTCGGGGAAAAGCCGGATCGTAATCGAAGACAGGGCATAGCCAATAGCCGCAAGAACAGGCAGGACAGCATACATATCAAAAACATCTGCCCCCGGCCGCATAATAACAATAACTCCTACAAAACCCAGTATAACAGCGCTCCAGCGCCAGAACCCGACCCGATGCCCAAGAACGGGAACCGATAAGGCGGTAATAAACATTGGGCCGGCAAAAGCCAGCGTTGTAGCGGTAGCAAAGGCAATATGGCTTAACGCCGTGTAATAGCTAATCTGGGCAAAAATGACCGTTATCCCGCGAAAGGCACATAACCCGATAAGATAAGGGGTGCATATTTTGTGTAGGCCAGTCATTGATCTGGCGGCCAGAACTAGCAGTAATGGCGGAATGACCCCAAAAATATTTCGCATCACACTGATTTGGAAAATGGGAAATTCCTCGCCCAGAATACGGACAAATACTCCCATTAAATCAAACGCAAATATACCAAACAGAATGATAATAATGGCACGATAGAGTGGGGGAATACGGCGTATAAAACCCATATAATTACAATCTGGCACAGATGCGAAGCGCATCCAGCATGGCACAATGAATATCGCGGCTACCCACAACATCACCAATCCGATACAGATGATAGCCTTCATGCGCATCATACACCGGTTGCGGTTGTCCCGATGCCATACGATCCAGATCAATCACGCCCTTATTGCACGCGCCTTCACGCATGGCATAAAACAGCTCATCATTTGGCAATGTTCCTGCCTCAACAATGATATGATCATAGTCATGTTCGGATAGCGCGGCGGTATGCATGTTGCGGATTGTCACTCGTACCTGATTGTTCTGGGCATCAGCACGAATAAGCTCATGATCCGGTTGCATGATAACTCCGCGTTCATAAAACCGTTTCATGAATGGCGACATTTCTAGCCGCATGGCTTCATGGCCGATATGTGCATCCTGAGTGTTTAGCGTCACCTGCACGCCTTTTTCAGACAGATAATCTGTCGCTGCCATAGCGACATTCAATCCGGTCTGGTCATGGATAAACACATTGCCTTCGGGGGATGCCATGCCAGATAACACATCCCATGTAGTCAGAATATTAGCGTTGCCTTCTACCCATTCGGTATGCGGGATTCCGCCAGTTGCCATGATCACCACATCTGGGTTTTCTGCTAGAATCATGGCTTCATCCGCAAAATGATTGCATCTGATATCAACGCCAAGCCGCTGACATTCGGCGGCTAGCCATTCGGTAATGCTGTTTAAATCCTTGCGCCAGCTTACTTTGCCAGCCAGATTTATCTGGCCACCCAGACGGTCAGATGCTTCAAACAGAATGACATGATGGCCACGTTCGGCGGCAACTCGTGCGGCTTCGCATCCGGCAGGGCCGCCACCAATGACGACAACGGTTTTGGCCGCGTCTTCGGTTTTGTTAATTACATGGGGCAGGGTCGCTTCGCGGGCAGTGGCCGGATTCTGGATACAATAGCCATAATTGGAACAATAGGTTGACCCCACACATGTTCTGATCCGGTCTTCGTCACCGCGTTCCAGTTTTGCCACAATATATGGGTCAGCAATATGTCCGCGTGTCATCCCGACCATATCAATCACGTTTTCCGTCACGGCATAGCGCGCGGTAGACAGATCATTGATACGCGTGGCATGGAATATGGGCAAATTGATGGCTTGTTTGAACCGGCCAGCCTGTTCCAGAAATGGTGAAAGCGGTGCCGCCATGCCGGGCATATAACTGGTCAATCGTGGCAAGCTATCGATGCGGCCAGACACCAGATTGAGAAAATCAATCACGCCGTCATTTTTCAGGCAGGATGCAATATCAATATTATCAGCCTCTGACAATCCGTTTTTGTCATGATCCTGTTCGGTCATGGTCATGCGGACACCAAGCAGGAAATCATCTCCTGCAGCTTCGCGCATGGCGGCAAATACCATGCGGCTAAACCGCATCCGGTTTTCCAGTGATCCGCCATATTTATCAATGCGCTGATTGGTAACAGGCGACCAGAACTGATCCATCAGATGGCCGGATGCTATGACTTCCAGTCCGTCCAGACCGCTTTCCTTGCATCGCTTGGCGGCACTGGCAAAGTCACGAATAATACGGAAAATATCATCTTCGTCCATTTCGCGTGGAAAGCCACGATGCAGCACTTCCCGATTGGCAGATGCCGATATCATAGGTAACCATTCCCCCGCTTTGCTATTCGTCCGGCGGCCAAGATGGGTGATCTGGGTCATCAGAATAGCGTTATGGCTATGATAAAAATCAGAAAGCTGCTGAAAGAATGGCATGATCGCATCATCAATAATCAGCTGATCAAACACCGGTGCCGTATCAACAGAAATAGTTCCTGAACCACCAACAAAAGACAGCCCGATGCCGCCTTTGGCTTTTTCCATCTGATAGCGCAATGTGGTATCGGTTGCGCGGCCTTGGCTGGCATGGCTTAATGCATGCCCCGTGCTGAATATCCGGTTTTTTATTGTTTTCCTGCCAATACGGAAAGGCGTAAGAAGTGGATCAGAGCTATTGGTTTGTTGTATCATTTGTCAAATATCAAAAAATCATTTCCATATGATGCTATCACTAAATGTGCTCATGACAATCATAATTATATTCAGATTAGCCGCTAATAGCCTTGATCATGCATTATTAACGCTTGCCACATAGTCCGTAAAAGCATCCAGTTCGCTCTGGCTTGCTGTTTTGCCGGTAAATATCTCTACATAATATGGAACCAGAGTTAAACGCTTGATCATGTCTTCTTTTATAACGGCATCATTATATCCGGTTTGCATAAAATAAATAACTCGGCCGCGGGTTTCTGCTTCCATCAATGAATAGCCATATCGTTCAAACATAGCGGTAAGGGCGTTGATCCGGTTAGTATCGGATGTAATGACGCGGCGGGCAATCGCTGGTGACTTACGCGCCCAGTCACGCACCGCAAAATCCATTGGAATATCAAATCTTGCCGGATTAACAGCACAGCGAAATACCCTTAACACGGCTTCGGTGATGGTCGCGCAAGGCGTGGATGTTTCGGCTATCAGATTTACCGTATTGCGATTATGCCATTCATCAAGCAATGCGTTATGCAGGTCATTCTGATCATTAAAATATCCATAAAAGCTTGATCGCGATACATTCAGCTTTTTGCCAATATTCTGTATTTTAACATGATCAATTCCTTTGCTGATCAGCAAATCGCTAGCTACCCTGATCCAGTCTGCACGGATAACCTTGATATTTCCTTTCCGGTTCTGGCGGGGAATATTCTGGTGTATGAGGCTATCCATAGATAAAAGCATCGCTCCGGTAAAACATTACAGATAAAAACAAACTAAGCCGCAATATATTCAATCATCGCATCGCATGTCCCGCAGGATCATAAGGCGAAGGCGCAATTACCGTAGCCTGTCTTTCCACGCCAACGATATGAACAGATAGTTTTGTGCCCTCTTTCGCCAGATCAGCATTTACCAATGCCATAGCCAGTGATTTTTTAATGGTATGGCCATATCCACCAGATGTAACAAAACCCACCAGTTCGCCATCTGACCAGACCGGCTCATAGCCGCTGGCATCGGCGTCATCCGCATCTATGTCCAGCGTCACCAGCATCTGCTTAGGGGGGGTGCTATCACGTTCGGTGAGAGCCGCCTTACGCCCGATAAAGTCATCTTTATTCCAGTCAATCCAGCGATCCATGCCTGTCATGCCAGCGGTATAGCCTTGAGTGAATTCCGCCGACCAGATACCAAAGCTTTTTTCCAGCCGTAGCGAAAGCATGGCATTAAAACCATATTCACGAATATCAGATGCTGCCCCAGCCGCTAGCAGGCTTCGCCGCAAGGCAATATGATCACCCATCCGGCAATTGATTTCATACCCCAATTCACCTGCTACCGATAACCGGCCAACCTTGGCACGGATAAGCCCGATATCAAACTCCCCACAACCAAGAAAGGGCAGGTTTTCAATATCGCCATCGGTAAGGCGCATAATGACTTCACGCGATTTAGGGCCAGCCAGTGAGAACCCAGCCATTTCCTCACCCAGATCACGAATGTTAACGCCATCCATCATATGATCATTAAACCAGCGCATATGCCATGCCCGCAAATAATATGATCCCATGATCCAGAATGTCCCATCACCCCAGTTGAATATGGTCAGATCACCTTTCAGCTTGCCTTCTTCGCTTAGCATGGGGGACAGCTTGACCCGTCCGGGTTTTGGCAAACGTCCGGCCATAACGCGATTAAGCCATGTTTCCGCATGCTTGCCTGATACCTCAAATCGGGAAAAGCCGGAAATATCCAGCAAGCCGACCGCGTTGCGCACAGCACGACATTCATCCCCCACCAGATCAAAGGCATTTGACCGTTTAAGGGAAGGGGTTTCGCTGAATCCCTCAGGAGCAAAATATAAGGGGACTTCCATATCCCAGCTTACCCCCCAGCGGCATCCGGCGGCAGTCATCTCGCTAGATGCCGGTGTCATTTTCATCGGTCTGCCCGCAGGCAATTGTTCGTTCGGATAGGTCATGACAAACCGGCGTGAATAAAACTGGCCAGTGGTTTCCTTGATATATTGCCTGTTTTCAGCAAAGGCGCCGTACCGTGCCACATCCATGCCATAAACATCGGCTTCTGGTTCGCCATGAATGATCCATTCGGCCAGTGATTTGCCAACGCCGCCACCTTGCAGGAAGCCGGCCATCACCGCACAGGCGCACCAGTAGCCGGGTTTCCCGGGTACAGGTCGAACCAGCGGATTGCCATCAGGTGAGAAAGTGAACGCGCCATTGACCCATGTTTTCACGCCAACTTCCTGCAAAACAGGGTAGCGCTCAAATCCCATGATGAGTTCATTTTCAATGCGGTCGGTTTGTTCCTGAAATAGCTCCATGCCGTAATCCCACGGCGCGCCATCCATCGCCCAGTGTTCATGATCAATTTCATAAATGCCTAATAAAATGCCATTCTGATCTTGTCGCAGATAGGTGAACCCTTCCAGATCAACAGTCATAGGGACTTCGAAATCAATATCTTCTAGTTTGGGGATCGAATCAGAAACCAGATAATGATGCTTCAATGGTGATACGGGCAATTCAATGCCAGCCATCCGGCCAAGCTGTTTTGCCCATAATCCGCCAGCATTAACCACATGTTCACAGGTAATGGTGCCTTTATCGGTGTTGACGCGCCAGCCATCCTTGGTCTGTTCCAGCGATTCCACTTTGGTATGTTCATAATATTCAGCCCCGCGTTTGCGGGCAGCTATGGCATAGGCATGAACAGTTCCGGTGGTATCAATATAACCTTCCCGGTCAGCCCACATTCCGCCTAGCAATCCTTCTGTTGACATAATCGGGTTTAGCTCTCCGGCTTCTTCTGGGGTGACTAACCGGCAATCGCTGATGCCGATAGACTGGAACACCCGATACGCGGATTGCAACCATTCCCAACGGTCAGGCGTGCCAGCCATGGTCAACCCGCCTGTCATATGCAAGCCGATATTATGGCCGCTTTCTTCCTCGATTTCGGAAAGCAGATCAATGGTATAGGCTTGCAGGGAAGCGATGTTCGGGTCAGCATTTAGCGCGTGAATGCCGCCAGCGGCATGCCATGATGAACCTGCGGTCAGAACCGACCGTTCCAGCATACAAACATCGCTCCAGCCAAATTTAGCCAGATGATATAAAACCGATGATCCCACAACGCCGCCACCAATGACCACGACCCGATAATGTGATTTCATTTCTGCCCCCCCAAATGATAAGTCCCAAAAATGATGAGTAATGTACAGTTATGTATATTTAAGCTTATGCAAACTCGCAAAAGGAAGTCAACACATCACATATCAAAAAACAACGTTATTTAGAGCCAGTTATTTAGAGCCAGTAACTTAAAGGAGGTCTTTGATATCCAGATGGCATTCAATGATATGATTATTTTTATCAATTTGCCGTGGCGGTGGGGTTGTATCACATGTTCCGGTAATGGCATGTGGGCATCGTTTATAAAATGGACAGCCTCTGGCATTGATATCAACCGCGCCGGAAATCCCTGAAATGGCTTCTTTGGTTTTGGTCATATCTTCCAGCCAGCCAACACGCGGTTCTGGCACTGATGAGATCAGCAATCGTGTATAGGGGTGATAAGGTGGCGATAGCACCTGATCTGTTGGCCCTTGTTCGGCAACACGTCCGGCATAAAGCACAACAATTTCATCAGCGAATGACGCAACTGTTGACAGATCATGGCTAATAAAGACAAAAGATACCCCAAGCTCACGGCGAAGCCGTTTTAGCAATTCAATCACATTCGCCCCAACAATCGTATCAAGCGCGGATGTAACCTCATCACAAAGCACGACTTCAGGGTCTGAAGCTAATGCCCTTGCCAGATTAATGCGCTGTTTCTGGCCGCCTGATAATTCATGGGGATAGCGTTCGGCAAATTGTGACGGCAATTCCACCATTTCCAGCAATTCATGAACACGTTGTGTTTTCTCTTTTCCGGAAAGACCGTGGTAAAACTCTAGCGGCCGTCCCACAATATCACCGATACGCTGGCGCGGATTCAGCGCCGTGTCAGCCATCTGGTAAACAAACTGGATTTTCCGTAATTCTTCTCTGGATCGCTGTTTTAACGACGGTGCTAATGGGTTTCCATCCAGCAATATGTCACCATTTGCAGGCGGTAGTAATCCGGCAAATACCCGCGCAAGGGTTGATTTTCCACATCCGGATTCGCCAATAATTCCAACGGTTTTACCACGCTTGATCGAAACATTAACATCTTTCAGGATAAGACTTGTCGGCATGCCATTAACAATTTTACCATAACCGGCATCGATTTGATTGACTTCAAGCGCCGGAATATCGCGTTTATGAGTATCATCCGATTCTTCGCCCTGACCAGCTTCGGGTAGCGGCCGAATGGCTTCCATCAACCGTTTGGTATAGGGATGTTGCGGCGAATTAATCAGAACATCAGTGGGGCCAGCTTCTTTGACCTCACCATTATATAAAACCACAATATGATCAGCAATCTGTGCCACAACAGCCAGATCATGTGTCACATAAATAGCCGCTGCGCCTTGTTGCTTGATCACGGTTTTAAATGCTTTCAGCACTTCGATTTGCGTGGTGACATCCAGCGCCGTTGTCGGTTCATCCAGAACCAGCAGATCAGGATCACCGCATAACGCCATGGCCGCCATCAGACGTTGGAGCTGGCCGCCAGATACCTGATGCGGATACCGGTTACCAATATGTTCCGGATCAGGAAGCTCAAGCGCATGATATAGCTCAAGCGCCTTTTTATCGGCTTCGGCCTTTGTTTTTGTATTATGCAGGATAGGGGCTTCGGTGACTTGTTCATTGATCCGTATAGACGGATTGAATGTTGCCGCCGCGCTTTGTGCCAGATAAGCGACCTTTTCACCGCGAATAGGGCGCAATTCATCAGTAGTCATCTTGGACACATCCTGCCCCATGAATAGCGCTTCGCCACCTGCAAATGTTAATCCCGGCTTACAATATCCGAGGGAAGCAAGCGATATAGTCGTCTTTCCTGAACCGGATTCCCCGATCAGCGCGACTACCTCACCCCGTCTGACGTGAAAATCAACGCCTTTCACAATAGGCAGTTCACTACCATCATCACGAATAGCGTTGATCTTGAGGCTTTTTGCTTCGAAAACGATATCATTATTCTGATGATCTGTTGTTTTTTTCGCCATGAATTAAAGCCTTTTCGACAATTTGCCGCCGCTATATGCCGATACATCATCCACAATCAGATTAATACCAACGGTCAGCGTAGCAATGGCAATGGCCGGAGCAATCACCGGAATGATTGACGTGCCATATTGCAATGCGCCCAGATTTTCACGCACCATTGATCCCCAATCCGCTTGTGGGGGTTGAACGCCTAACCCCAGAAAGCTTAGGCTGGAAACAAACAGAATGACGTAAATCAACCGCAAGCCAAAATCAGTCATTAACGGCATGGCGGCATTTGGCCATATTTCTTTGGTGATGACCCACCATAGCCCTTCGCCGCGCACGCGTGCCGCCTCAACAAAATCCATGACCATGATTTCCTGCCCTAGCGCTCGTGCCAGTCTGAACACAACCGATGCATAAATCACGCCAGCGGTACATATCAGCACCGGAATGGATGAGCCAATTGCCGCCACCACAACCAAACCAAGCATAATGGTAGGCAAGCTCAGAATAGCGTCATTGATACGGCTGATTACCATATCAACCTTGGGGTTGGATATCGCTGCCCCTATTCCCAGAATAACGCCAATGATATAGGCCAGTGTGGTGGCAAGGAAGGCAATGCCAATGGTTCGCCCCGCGCCATAAATCAGCCGTGAAAGAATATCACGATCTGTTACATCCGTGCCAAGCCATGCACCGGGTTGCGGCACCTGAAACTCACTATAAGCATCTGGGAAAGGCAGGTCGTTTTCACCATAAGGCGCAATAAACGGGCCGGTAATGGCGACAGTAACCCAGAAACAGACAATAATCAGCCCTAGCCAACCGGTAAAGCTGAAGCGGAATTTGCTTCTGGGTGGGGCATCAGGCAATTCATCAAAGCTGACGCTATCATCATATGGCGCCACAAAATGTTCTTGTGTGAGTTTGTTTTTGCTTTTGCTTTTGCTCATTTCGGGTGCCTCAATCGTGCATTGGATGCGAATGCCGCAATATCAGCGATCAGCATCAAGATGACATAGGTCAAACAGAACAGCATGCCCAGCCCCTGAATAAGCACAAAGTCACGTGTCTGTACGCCCTGAACAATCAATGTAGCCAGCCCCGGATAGCCAAAATAAACCTCAACCACAATCACTCCTGTGACCAGATAGGCAAGGTTGAGCGCAACCACATTAACAATCGGGCCAATGGCATTCAGCAAAGCGTGGCGGAAAATAATCCGCTTGCGGGGCACTCCTTTTAAAATAGCCATCTCAATATAAGGCGAATTCATGACATTGAGCACAGCCGCCCGCGACATCCGGATTAACTGGGACGCAATGACAAAGCATAAGGTAGTAATCGGCATGGCAAAATGCCGGTAGAGCTCAAAGAATCCTTTTCCTTCGATGCTGCCCACCACAACAGCATTACCCCAGCCAATCCCGAAGACAAAAATAAGAACAAGGATTGTCGCGGTTAAAAACTCAGGCGAGGCAACAAGCGATACGGAAATCATGGTTAGAAAACGGTCATATAGGCTACCGGGGAACATGGCGGCAAAAATACCAAGCGCCAGTGAGATCGGAACACCAATAAGCGCGGTCAGGCTGGACACATAAAGTGTGTTTTCATAACGGTCATAAATGAGCTCGGTAATCGGTTTATCGCTGGCCAGGGATGTCCCCATATCACCAGTGAAAAACCCGAACAGCCAGCTCAGATATTGCATATAATACGGCTGATCAAGGCCAAGGCGGGCGCGGAAAGCTGCAATATTTTCGGCGGTGGCTTGTTGCCCCAGACGAATTTGCGCGGCGTCACCGGGTAAGATTTTCGTCCCCAGAAAGATGATTAACGATACGGCAATAACCGTAATTAATCCAATACCCAGCCGTTTGATAATAAGTGAAAGCATAAGATATTCTGTTCAATCCTATGGTGTAGAGAAAAGAACCCGGCCAGTGCATGACCGGATTCTTTTATAATATGGAATTAAGCGTCGTCACGCCACATAGTAACAGGTGATTCCGCGCCACCAAAGTTATTGAGCGGAACATGTGTCAGCCCTTTTACCTTGGATGATACGCCATCAACATAGTTAAGATGGGCAGGCAAGCTCATGCCGCAGTTTTCATGAACATCCATCTGGAGATCATGATACATCTGCTTACGCTTAGCCGGATCAGTAACGCCGCGAACTTCAACCAGTGTTTTGTCGAACTTCTCGCTCTTCCAGCGGGTTTCGTTCCATGCCGCGTCACCCTGGAATGCGAGCGTCAGCATGATATTTGCTGTTGGGCGCATGTTCCATGTAGCGACACAAATCGGAGCCTTGAGCCAGACAGCACCCCAGTAACCATCGGTAGTGACCTGTTTGACGTCAAAGTTCATGCCGATTTTCTTACCTTCACGTTGCATGAACAGACATTGATCAACCGCGCCGGGGCCGACTTCTGCGGCAATGACTTCAATCGGTGAAGAACCAATGCCGGATTTCTGGAAGTGATACTTCGCTTTATCCAGATCAAGCTCACGCTGTGGAATGTCAGGGCTATGGTCAAAATAGGCCGGGCCAATAGGTTGATCATTACCCAGACCACCTTGACCTTTAAGCACGCCTTTGACCAGACGCTGGCGATCCTGCAGATGCTGCATGGCCGCCCACAGATGCGGATTGTTTGTTTCTGGCAGATCATGACGCGGAACCAGATTAATGTAACGACCGGATTCCAGTGACCATAAGTCTTTGCCTTCGGTTGACTGGACTTGCGGGATTGCTTTGGCTGGAACGTTAACCATTTTCCTTCAGCCCATGCATCTACTACTTTTTTTGCATACTCATTAGTCTTTGATAATTCAAAGATCTCATTAAA
>JAHEII010000026.1 GCA_024639485.1 Alphaproteobacteria bacterium | reverse complement strand
CCGCCGCCACAAGCCGTTAATGCCGTGCTGGCAAAAAGGATAACAAGACATAAAGACTTTTTCGGAAAAACATTCAACATCTGCACCACCTAAACTATCCAAAAAGGGTATTATCGGTAAGGGATGCCGCCTTTCATATGATGCAAAGGCAGGAATACACCGGACGGAAAGTATCAGTGATACCCCGAGCGAATGGTAAAATATGATTGCGAAAGCTGAAAACACTGTCAGCCGCGATATGGCCTAGCTATTTATAGCGGCGTATCCGGTCATAATATCATCAATCAGATCATCGGCATGCTCAAGCCCGACAGACAGGCGGATATGACCATCCCTTATCCCAAGCAATGCCCTGTCTTTTTCATCCAGATTGCTATGGGTTGTAGTAAAGGGATGACAGATCAGTGATTTTGCATCACCCAGATTATTTGAGATATCAATAATGTTTAAGCTATCCAGAAAGCGGAAACACGCGGCTTGGCCGCCGGGTAATTCCATTGCAATAATATTACCGCCATGGCGCATTTGTTTTCTGGCCAGAGCATATTGCGGATGGCTTTCCAGCCAAGGATAGCGGATCGTGATATCCGGACAATGCTGGGTGATATGTCTGGCAACATGGTCGGCGTTTGCCACCATCCGGTCAACCCGCAAGGACAGGCTTTCCAGGGATTTGAGCAAAACCCACGCATTAAACGGGCTTAACGATGGCCCTGTGCGGCACATAAATTTAAAAATTTTTTCATCAACCAGTTCTGATTTACCTAGAATTGCACCGCCAAGCACCCGTCCATGACCATCAATATGTTTGGTCGCCGAATAGACCACCAGATCAACGCCATATTCAATAGGTTTCTGGCCAAGAGGTGTGGCAAAGACATTATCAACCACCATCAAGGCACCTGCCTGATGCGCTAATGCCGTTACCAGTTCCAGATCAACCAGTTCAAGCAGAGGATTAGATGGCGTTTCCACAAACACCATTTGCGCTGGCCGTGATAAGGCATCTTCCCACGCGGTCATATCGGTGCCGTCAACCAGTTCGGTTTCGATGCCCCATTGTGGCAGAATCTGCGTTAAAATGGCATGGCATGCCCCGAATAGCGCACGGCTAGCAACAACCCGATCACCTGATTTTAACAGACTGGCCATAGTTGCAAATACTGCCGCCATGCCAGATGCCGTCATGCGGCAGGATTCCGCGCCTTCTAGCAACGCCATGCGTTCCTGCAACATGGTAACGGTGGGGTTGCCGTAACGGGAATAGACAAACCGGTCTAAATCACCACTAAACGAATCGGCAGCTTCTTGTGCCGAGCTATAAACATAACCTGATGTTAGATATAATGCTTCTGATGTTTCATCAAATTGGGAACGGCTCAACCCGCCGCGTACCGCCAACGTATCCGGATGATAGGTTTTGTTTTTACTCATGCTTGCGTTCTGTTTTTAATTTGAAGAAACCTATGCTTAGGGTCTTGGGGCATGTTTTGCAAGGATTCTTTGTAATGTCCGGCGGTGCAGCTTAAGCCGTCTGGCGGTTTCAGAAACATTGCGTCCACATTGCTCATAGACACGCTGGATATGCTCCCATCGCACTCGATCCGCCGACATCGGGTCTTCGGGTGGGGGCGGCATGGCTTCACCTTTTTGCAGTAACGCCGCAACAATCGCATCCGGATCAGCAGGCTTGGGCAGATAATCAACAGCCCCGGCTTTCACCGCTGATACAGCCGTGGCTATATTGCCAAATCCGGTTAGCATAACAACACGGCAATCTGGCTGATTGTCTTTGAGTATCTGGACAATATCCAGACCACTGCCTTGTTCCAGTTTTAGATCAAGAATGGCATGAGTGAACTGTTCTGCCTTGATACAATCACGGGCATCCGGAATACAGGATGCTATGGTGACAACAAAACCCTTGCGCTCCATGACACGCGCCAACCGGCCTAGCAAGGATTCGTCATCATCAACGATCAACAATTTATGTTCAGTTTTATGCATCATCATTTTCCTATTGCTTTTTATATAGGTGCAAAAGTCTCAAACACAAGGTAGGCCAGATTAATCCTTATATCGCACATCAATCTCGGCGCGTGGCAAAATAAAGGTAATTTCAGCCCCGCCTTCTTTCACATTTCTGGCAACCAGCTGGCCGCCTAACCCCTCAATCATGGTTGTTGTAATAAATAACCCTAGCCCCATATGCCCATCCACGCCTATGCGCGAAGAATTATATGGCTCACCAAGCCGATTAAGCACCGCGCTAACAAATCCGGGGCCATCATCGGTTATCTGGATAATCAAATGTTTTTTATCCCAGCCAACCGCGATATTAACCTTGTTTTTGGCAAATTGCGCTGCGTTATCAATCATCATTTCCAGACTATGGATAATATCAGGCCGCCGCCCCAGAATAGGCGTTTCCCCAATAAGCGTTTCCATTGTCTGCAAGCTGATCATGTCCCGAATATCTGCAAATCGATCATCAATCAGCCCCTGCACCAACGCCAAGGCCGCCACCGGATCATGGCTCATCTGATCAATTTGATTAGCATCTTCGCTCAATCCGGCCAGAATCATCCGGCAGCGTTCTGTTTCCACTTTCAGTGCCTTTATTTCATTGGCCAATGTGGGGTAATCCGCTTTTTCATCCAGTAATTCTGCTAGTTCATGGGTGATAAGGGTTATCGTATTTAATGGCGATCCTAATTTATGGGCGGCCACGGTGGCAAGGCTTCCTAATGATACCATTTGCTGTTCGCGTGCCATATTAAACCGCGCATCGGAAAGCCCACGCAGAATATGCCGGGCATGGCTGGTCAGTAGCCCAGTATAAATACCAATAAATCCAACAGCGAAAACAATCGCAACCCATAACCCGATTAGATATAACCACGGCCATTGCGGTGACGTATCCGGCCATGGCAAGGGGATATGATAAATAGAAAGCAGGCTGGCCAGAAATGCTACCATCAGAATAAGCGCAATCGTATAGCGCATGGATAACAGCGATGCCGAAACCGCCACCGGCGCCAGCAACAGCAAGGCAAATGGATTGGTCAGCCCGCCTGTTAAAAACAGCAATCCAAACAGCTGAAGCGTGTCAAATCCAAGCAGAAAAAATGCTTCGTAATTATTGATGCGATTCCGCAGTCGGCTAAACAGATAATGCCAAACACCAACAGCCGCTGAAATCATAATGATCAGCAACAGCCAGAAAATGGGAATATCAAAATCAAGTGCCAGATAAATGACCATGACCGTCAGTAACTGACCGCCTAGCGCAATCCAGCGCACCATAGCCAGCTGACCACTATCAATCAGATCATTTATCTGGAGAAAAGCATAATCCTGATGCGGCAAATCATTCCCCTGTCATTGGTGATCAGATATCCAGATTGGCGACTTTAAGGGCGTTTTCCTGAATAAACTTACGCCGTTCTTCAACAGCCTCACCCATTAACATGGCAAAGGATTCTTCTGCCGCGTCTTCATGATCAATAGTGACCTTTAATAAAGTGCGTTGATTTGGATCAAGGGTAGTTTCCCATAATTGTTCCGGATTCATTTCTCCCAATCCTTTATATCGGGATACCTGCGCCCCTTTACGCCCCATATCAAAGACATGATTAACCATATCTATCGGGCCATTAATCAGCAATGATTTGCTGCCCGTAATCAGTTGTGCCGGTTTGCCAAAATGGTGCTGTAATTCGCTAATCATGGGATCAAGCAGTCGGGATTCTTCCGTAGCCAGAAGCCGTGAGTTCAATTGATAGCGTTCGGTGACACCGCGTAAGGTGCGTGATATTTCCATCACCGGCTGATCATTCTTATCCGTGATAATCTGTCCTTTCCAACCACGTTCCAGCATATCTGATAGACCTTCAAGGCGCTTAGCCAGATAATCGGCGGCTTCCGGATTTATGATACCGTCCCGCGTAAGGACACCGGCAATAGCGGCCTGTTCAACCACATGCGCTGATCCGACAATCCGTGCCATCGCGTGTATGCTTTTGCTGGCCTGGATAGTCATCATCATTAGCGCATTCAAGTCTGCACCAGCGATTTGCTGACCTTCGGACAATTCCAGCACAACGTCTTTCAATCCCTGCTCTTTTAAATATTCATCCATCGCTGGCTGATCTTTGAGATAGACTTCTGATTGGCCGCGCTTGGCACGGAATAGGGGCGGCTGTGCAATATAGAGATATCCGCGTTCAATCAACGGTTTCATATGACGGAAGAAAAACGTCAATAGCAATGTTCGGATATGACTGCCGTCAACATCCGCATCGGTCATAATGATAATCTTATGATAGCGGGCTTTATCCGGGTCGATATCCGTGTTGCCAACACCAGCACCAATAGCGGTGATTAGCGTTCCCAGTTCGGCTGAGCCGAGCATTTTATCAATCCGCGCTCTTTCCACATTCAGAATCTTACCCCGAAGCGGCAGAATAGCCTGATTAGCGCGGTCACGCCCCTGTTTGGCAGAACCACCCGCCGAATCGCCCTCAACTAGAAAGATTTCTGATTTTTCCGGGTCTTTTTCCTGACAATCGGCAAGCTTCCCCGGCAGGCTGGTAATATCCAGCACACCTTTCCGGCGGGTTAATTCCCGCGCTCTACGTGCCGCTTCACGGGCGGCGGCGGCTTCAAATGCCTTGGACACAATTTTTTTGGCTTCTGTGGGATGTTCTTCCAGCCATTGTGATAACGCTTCGGCAACAGCCTGTTCGACTAATGGCCGGACTTCTGACGATACCAGCTTGTCTTTGGTCTGTGATGAAAACTTAGGATCAGGGACTTTTGTTGAAATAATCGCTGTCAATCCTTCACGGGCATCATCGCCTGATAGCTGTGTTTTTTCTCTTTTTGCGATTCCGCTTGATTGAGCATAATTATTAATGACCCGCGTCATTGCTGCTCTGAAACCGGCCAGATGCGTGCCGCCATCACGTTGCGGAATATTATTGGTAAAGCACATGGTTGTTTCATGATAGGAATCTGTCCATTCCATCGCCAGCTCAACCCCGACATCTTCTTTTTCGGTATTGGCGGTAATCGGCTCATGCAGAGATGACCGCGACCGGTCAATCCATGTCACATATTCCCGCAAGCCGCCTTCGAATTTAAACTCACGCTGTTTTTGTTCTACCTGCCGGTCATCTGTCAGAATAATGCTTATCCCGCTATTCAGAAAAGCCAGTTCACGCAACCGGTGTTCCAGCGTGCCAAAATCAAAATCGACATTGGTGAATGTCTCTTGTGATGGGGTAAAAGTAATGGATGTTCCTGTTTCCGTACCTGCATCACCAATAATCCTTAGCGGTGATACAGCATCTCCATGCGCAAAGCTCATCGCATGGCGTTTGCCATCGCGCTTAATTTCCATATCCAGTTTTGAACTAAGCGCGTTAACAACAGAAACACCTACACCATGCAATCCGCCAGATACCTTATAGGTATTGCTATCAAATTTACCGCCAGCATGAAGCTGGGTCATGATAACTTCGGCGGCCGATACGCCTTCTTCGGCGTGAATTTGAGTCGGTATGCCCCGGCCATTATCCGTCACTGTCACAGACCCGTCACCATTCATGGTAATCGTGACCTTGTCACAATATCCGGCCAAAGCCTCATCAATGGCATTATCCACGACTTCGTAAATCATGTGGTGCAGACCTGATCCATCATCGGTATCACCAATATACATACCGGGACGTTTGCGGACAGCATCAAGGCCACGCAGGACCTTAATCTGATCGGCGCCATATTCACCTTCGGTTTGGCTACCCTGATCTTGATCGCTCATATGCTTATCCTTCCCACTGTCATGATATCATCATTCCATGTTTGTTTACTGCCATTATATTATACCACCTGCCCTTTATCGAGATGAATGACATTGGCATCCCGACTAATTGGCGCAAAGCTGATGCTATCTGTTCCACTGAACCAGACCTGCCCCGGTAACGCGGCGGTGAGTTCAAAAAGCGCAAGCCGTCTTTCTGCATCCAGATGCGAGACAATATCATCAAGCAAAAGCACTGGCGGTCGTGATAAGCGCTGATTTTGTAGGCGCGCATGTGCCAGTATAACCGATATGACTAGCGATTTCTGTTCACCTGTTGAGGATGTTTCGGCCATCTGGCCAGTTTGCGAATGTTGCACTTCTAACAGGCTGTTATGCGCGCCGGGCATATTCATCTCACCATTCTGGCGCTGGTGACGGGCGGCGGCAAGAATTCGATCCTCAACATCGACCGCCGGCATATCTTTGAGCCATGATTCCGCTGTACCGGTCATGGCTAATCGCGCCGCCGGAAAACCAGCAACAGGAATTGATGCTTCATGATCTAGCGCATCCACCATCACCTGACGCGCCGCAATAATGGCTACCCCTGTTTCGGCAAGTTCTTGTTCAACCGCGCATAGCCAGCGGTCTTCGGCACGATCTTCGAGCAGACGGTTTCTTTGCCGCATTGCACGATCATAACGGCTTAACCGGCCTGCATGTGCCGGATCAAACGCAATCACCAGCCGATCCAGAAATCGCCGCCTTTCACTTGGTGATCCTCCTAGAATACTATCCATATCAGGAGTCAGCCATGATACCGCGAGCCGTTCGGCCAACGCGGTCTGTGATGCCGCTTCCCCATCTATGCGGATCACCCGCCGGCCGTTTTCTTGTTGAATATCTTCACCGGTACCAGCACGGAAGGCGCCCAGTTCTGTTACCGCTTCACAAGACACCGCCCAACGCCAGCTCTGTGCTGTATCAGAAACAGACGGCTGTGCGGCTTTAGCATTTTGCATGAACTGATCGCGTTTTGCCCGCCGCAATCCTCTGCCCGGTGCCATCAAAGATACCGCTTCCATAATGTTTGTTTTGCCAGCACCATTTGGCCCCACAAGAATCACCATGCGATCATCCAGCGTCAGATCAAGCTGATGGTAATTGCGAAACCGGCTAAGGCCAAGGCGACGTATCCATGCCTGACAAGTGGCACTGGCCGGATGAGAAATGGGTTGACTGGCGATCACACAAACATCCTGAACGGGGTCAGACGCGCATCGGCATCACCACAAACAGACTGGCATCATCCTTGGGTGAACGGATCAGTGTCGGGTTTGATGGTTCGGCAAATGCAAATTCCATATCATCACCCTCAATCAAATTGGTAATATCCAGCAAATAACGGGCATTAAATCCGATTTTGAGATCATCATCAGCCCAGCTAGCCTCAATCTCTTCCGTAGCGCTGGCTTGATCTGTGCTACTTGCTGAAATCGTCAGGCTACCGCTGCTGAATGTTAGCTGTACCGTGCGAGTTTTTTCAGCCGAGATTGTTGATACCCGATCAACCGCCGCGCTGAAATCAGAAACCTTAACAATGGATTTACGCTGATTATCTTTGGGGACAACACGATCATAATCCGGGAATGTACCGTCAATCAGCTTAGTTGTCATCACGACCTGACCGAGTGCAAATCGGGCGCGTGTATCAGAAAGACCAACTTCAACATCGCCATCGAAATCTTCCATCAGACGGAATAATTCGGTGTAGGCTTTGCGCGGAATAATAACAGACGGCATCGTTTCCGCCCCTTGCGGCAAATCCATCTGGGTCAAAGCAAGTCTATGGCCATCTGTCGCCACGGCACGCAATTGCCGTTCCGGAGTTTGATGAAAATAAATGCCATTCAGATAATAACGGGATTCTTCGGTTGAAGTCGCCATGCGGGTTAATTCGATCATGGATTTAAAATCCGCGGCCGGCAGATGGAAAGCGACTGGCATTTCAGCGCTACTGATTGCCGGAAAATCATCAACAGAAAGGGTTGGCAGACGGAAAGTAGAACGACCGGCGCTAATTTGTGCCTGACCAGTGGTATCTGCAGAAATCGTAATCTCAGAGCCTTCGGGAAGTTTGCGAACAATGTCATAAAACATATGCGCCGGCGTTGTAATCACGCCTTCTTCGGCAACCGCGGCATGGGTGGTTTCCACCATATCCATTTCCATGTCTGTTGCTGTGAGCTTGAGCTGACCGGATTCTGCCTTGATAACCATGTTGGATAAAATGGGGATTGTATTCCGCCGTTCTACCACACCCTGGATATGACCAAGCGGCTTGATCAATGCGGCGCGATCAATACTTAATTTCATGGCGAGGCCTTTCTCTTGTCTTTATTTTATGTTCTTACCAGTTTTAGCCCACCGCCATCGCCATCATGATCAGACAGCATAAATGGCACAAATGAGCCTCCCGAATAGCAAAAGATAACCATCATAATCATGAATAATTATACATGACAATCATGCTATCATGACTTTTGCCAATAACACAATTTATAGCATGTTTTTATGCGTTAATACCACAATATAATGTGTTTTTGCCAAATATTGGGTAGACGCGTTTATGTGCTGAGCAGAGAACGGATCATAACAACATCATCAGCCATTTGCCGGTCTTCTGTCATCATATCCTCAATTTTGCGAACCGCGTGCATAACTGTCGTGTGATCTCTATCACCAAAGCGGCTACCGATTTGCGGATAGGAGCAATTGGTCAGATTTTTTGCCAGATACATGGCAATCTGTCGTGGCCGGACAATGTTCCGTGACCGGCGATTGGAATGCATTTCTGTTTGGCGAATATTGTAATATCGCGCCACTTCGCGCTGAATGGCATCAATTGATATTTGCGCCGAACTTGACCGCAATAAATCGCTTAGTATTTCATGCACGGTATCAATGGTAATCGGCACATCAAATAACGACGCATAAGCAGAAAGCCGGTTCAGCGCGCCTTCTAATTCGCGGACATTGGATGTGATTTTATGCGCCAGATATTCCATCACCTTATGCGGAAGATTAATTTTTTCCAGCTCTGCTCTGGCCTGAAGAATACCGAGCCGCAATTCAAAGGTTGTTGGATGAATATCAGCAACCATGCCCCAGTTCAGACGTGATTTCAGCCGTTCTTCCATTCCGTCCAGATTTGTCGGGGATTTATCCGCCGATAGAATAATCTGCCGGTTCTGATCTATCAACGCATTGAATGTATGGAAAAATTCTTCCTGCGTGCTGTCTTTGCCGCTAATAAACTGAACATCATCAACCATTAGCACATCAACAGAACGGAACTGTTCCTTGAATTGCATCGTATCCCGGTAACGAAGCGCACGGATAAACCGGTACATGAATTTTTCTGCCGATAGATACACCACTTTGCGCGATGGATCACGGCGCCGGATATGCCATGCAATAGCATGCATCAGATGCGTTTTACCAAGCCCGACACCACCATGCAGGAAAAGCGGATTAAAAGATGGCACATCTGATTCGGCCGCCCGCATCGCCGCCGCATAAGCCAGTTCATTTGGCTTGCCGACGATAAAATTATCAAAAGTCATGCGCTGATCAAGAATGCCACCAAGCTCATCACCGCTATCGCTTTTGACCAGCGGTGCTGATGGAATGCTGCCGGTTTCTGTTTCCAGTGACGGCTTTTCCGGCATGACAGGAACATGCTGTTTATGGGTTACTTTGACATCACGGACAGACGCATCTTCGGCTTGCCAGTACATGCGCAACCGGTCAGCATATTGGCTGTTTACCCGCGCTGTTACAAAGCTTGACCCCGACCCCAGCATAACCGTACCCTGCTCAAGGCCATAAATATCAAGCCCCTTGATCCAGCTTCGCCAGATGTTATCGCCCAGATCAGCGCGGAGCCGGTCTTGAACCCGCGTCCATTTTGTCAAAACATGCGCATCAGCTTGCATGGCGTTAGGCGTTTGGCTGGTCTGATGTTGATTGTTGTCTTCCCAGCTCATTTATGGCGCCCTTTACATCCGGTTTTCAATTATTCCAGAATATAGCAAAAACAATCACAGGCCTTGGCAATAAGGCAAACGCGGTTTTTAAAAACTAAACTCAAGAACAGATGACAGGTTACTGAAAAAGCAAAATACAAATGGCTTTTTCAACGTCACCATGATTAGCATATTTCCAGAACTGGGGATGGGCTTCAAGTCAATTTATCGCTATCTGGCGGTCAAGCCCTAAAATAAAAAAAACAAAAAAAAATGCGTCTGTAAAATCAACACTTTGCAAGCATAAGCCCAATAAAAAACATTGTTTATCTCATGCTAATTCTAACCTATATACCTCTCATTTTGAATAGTCTTAAGGCTATCGAATTTTAGAAAAGCTAACAGAATCAATATCCGAATCAATCAAACCTAGAAAAGAGATCAATTTGGCTATCTGAAGCATTTTATCGAATCGCAACAAAGCCTGATACCGGACAGGTTAACGGTACGAATCGCAATAAAAAAGCCTGTCAGAAGACAGGCTTTCCCGAACAGGTTATATGCAATGGTCAATCAGGCGATTAATTAGGCCGCTAAACCCTTAATAGCTGCTGATAGCCGTGATAGCTTTCTGGAAATGGTATTCTTATGGAAGATGCCTCTGGTGACGCCACGATGCATTTCTGGCTGTGCCACTTTAAGCGCTTCGCGGGCAGCGGTCTGATCACCGGTTGCGATAGCTGATTCTACCTTTTTGATAAAGGTACGGATACGGCTACGACGATCCCGGTTAACTTCTTCAAAAGCTGCATTACGTCTGATGCGTTTTTTCGCTGATTTATGGTTGGCCATGACCAATCCTCTTACAAATATGTCTCAAGTTCGGCGTTAATGCCTCAAACCACTGGTATTGTCAAGAGTTTCTGCACATTTGGCTAGTATTGATCCTTATGCCCATCCTTATTCGGGCATAATCGCAATTTTCCATAGATTAGCGTCACCAACCTGCGCGGTTGTAATCGTCAATCTTTCGCTTTCGCGATTCCATATCAAATCAGCGTCAACGGACCAGCCAAGCGGGATTAGTGCCATATCATAATATTCTTGCAGAGTTGTTTTATCTGTGTCGCCAGATACATAAATAACAACAATGCGACCATCAGGGCTGTCAAAGGCGAACCCCAAATCGCTTTCTATGGCCATGCTTTCCATAATTGGAACGTCACCAATCCAGCGTTGCTGTGCGGTTTCTGCCAAAACAGGGGTGGCTAACATTACCGCCAGCCATATCATTACAATGCGTTTCATCATTCACTTTTACCTTATCGTTGGCATTGAGAGCAATAAAAACTCGCACGGCCAGACTGTCTGATCATTTTTATCGGCTTCGCGCAATAGTGGCAAGGCTTACCTTCGCGGCCATAAACATGCAATTGTTGCGCAAAATAACCTATTTCACCACCGGGTTGCACATGATCACGCAAGCTTGTTCCGCCGGCGGCAATGGCCTTTTCCAGCACCTGCCGGACAGATCGGGTCAGATCATTAGCTTTGGCTTTGCTAATCCGGCTTGCTTTTCGGCGCGGTGTTATTCCCGCCAGATATAAAGCTTCCGAGGCATAGATATTTCCAATGCCAGCCACCACATGCTGATCCAGAAGCACGGATTTAATCGGGGCTTGCCGCGTGGTTATGGCCGCATGCAAAGCATCACCATTCCATTGATTTCCCAATGGTTCGGGCCCCAGATTCTTGATCAGCGGATGCGCATCAACCGCATCTGCCGGAATTAATGCTACCCCGCCAAATCGTCTGGGGTCATTTAATACGGCGGTGATATGGCCATGTTTATGACCGGATTGATGGCTATCCCGACAGCCGATGATCAGATGATCATGTTTTTTTGGTATGATATCCGTGATGGATTCCGGATAAATCCGGACAGACCCCGACATGCCAAGATGCAATATCAGGCATAAATCCTGTTTCTGCGTCTTCATTTCCATTAGAATATATTTCGCACGCCGCCGCACATGGGTAATCAATGCCCCGTTTATCCGTTTTTCCAGATCAGATGGAATAGGCCAGCGCATGTTCTTGCCAGATGTAATGATATGATGGATTGTTTTGCCCTTAACCGCATCATCCAGTGCCGCTTTCACGGTTTCTACTTCTGGTAATTCTGGCATTATGCCCTTCCTTTATTTATGGCACATGATATATGGTGAGATATGACCAAAACCAGCGACACAAACCCGTCTTCGGGTACTGATGACATGCTTGTTGATTTCGGTGATCAGCTTATTCCAGCGTCAACGAAACAGCAACGTGTTAATGATGTTTTCCGTTCAGTAGCGTCATCATATGATGTAATGAACGATGTGATGAGCCTTGGTATCCACCGCCTGTGGAAAGACCAGCTGATGAATATGATCACGCCTGAGCCGCATCAACAGCTGATTGATCTGGCTGGCGGAACGGGTGATATATCTGCCCGGTTTTTAAAACGTGGCGGCAAGGCGGCGGTAATATGTGATATTAATACCAGCATGATGATGGCTGGCCGTGACCGGTCTGATTTGCAACATTTTGGTAAATCCGTGCAATGGCTGACCGGCGATGCTAGCGCCCTGCCGCTGGTGGATTGTTCTGCTGATATCGTGACCATATCCTTCGGGCTTCGTAATGTAACCGATAGAGACGCGGCTCTCAGAGAAGCTCTACGTATTCTTAAACCCGGCGGACGGTTTTACTGTCTGGAGTTTAGCCATATTCGCAACCGGCCATTATCAGCCATGTATTCCATGTGGTCGGAAATCCTGCCCGGTATGGGGGCATTGATTGCTAATGATGCCGAATCCTATCGTTATCTGGTTGAATCCATAAAACGGTTTCCAGATCAGGAAACGCTGGCCGCCATGATGGGCATGGCCGGTTTCGCCCGTGTCCGGCATCGTGACTTAAGTGGCGGAATTGCCGCCATTCATTGCGGATGGAAAGCAAGCTGATGGTCTGGCATATGCTAAAGCTGATGGTTTTAGCTTGTCGTTGCGGGATGGCAAAACCTCTTTCCGGACAGCTTCGCCAGCGCTGGGCTCTTTCTGGATTGTTACGCATCATTGATCTGGGTTTTTCTTATCAACGCGCGCGTTATTTGGATCAGCTGCCTGACCGGCTTCACCGGCTTGGTGCTGGATATGTTAAACTTGGCCAGATGCTCGCCACCCGCGAAGATATCATCGGTGCCGCCATGGCCAGTCGGCTATCCTGTTTGCATGATAATGTAATGCCCCCTTGCCCCACCCGCATGAAGTCATGGCTGAACCGGATTTCAGAACAAACCGGACTTAATTTTGCGCCAGACCCCATTGCCGCTGGTTCAGTCGCTGTTGTCTATAAAGCGCGTTTACCAGACGGCACTTGTTTGGCGGTGAAGTTATTGCGGCCGGATATCAAAGCTGAGCTGATCCGTAACTTGCGATTGATCAAACAGACATACCGGTTCGCGCAATGGCTTTTCCCCAAGCAACAGATCATCCAGCTTGATCAGGCGCTTGATCAGTTTGGCCAGATCATTGATCAGGAATGTGATTTGCGCCTCGAAGCAGATCACATGGCGCGGTTTGCACATTCTATCAGCTCACAGCCCAATATGATCAGCCCCGTGGTGCATTGGGCATATACCACCCGCGATATGCTGACCATGAGCTATCATGACGGATACCAGATCACGGATATCACCCGCCTGAAAAAATCCGGACATGATCCGGCACGTCTGGTTCAAACATTAACACAGCTCTATTTTCAGCATATTTTTATTGATGGCTGGTTCCACGGTGACCCGCATCCGGGCAATATTCTGATTGATCCGGAAGGCCGGATGGTTTTTCTGGATTTCGGGCTGACTGGACAGCTTGATCACACCGCCAGACGGTTTCTGTTATCGGTCATGATAGCCATAAAGCACCGGCAGACCGCGTTATTAATCCGCTTGCATAAGCGCGCCGGCATGATCCCCGATAGCACCAATATAACAGCATTAACCACCGCAATTGATCAGGTATTCATGCATAGCGCATCTGATGATAAGAGCAATGATATCTTTAGCCAGATAAAAGCCGTGTTCCATATCGCTAACCGGTTTGGTATCCGCGTTTCTCCATCATGGCCTGTTCTGCACAAAACGCTGATCATGCTGGATGGGCTGATTAAAAAAATGGCGCCAGATGGTTATTCGGAAAAAACAGTCGCTGACTGGTTCACCGATTATCTGTTGCAGGACATGAATGCCGCTTTTGTTCCTCTATCTCTGGTGCCTGCTTTCATCGAATGGGATCAGGCCACTGACCATGTTTTGTTGAATATGTGGAAAAATAGCAATTTTCAGCAAAATAAAGCCGCCTGACTTTACATTTTGTGAAATTATATTCATAATATATTCACAAATTGTGAAATATAACGGATATATAGCATTATGGATATGGATGCGATTATTGATGCGCTTGGCGGCGCCACGCAAGTTCAAACCCTGTTAGGGGTTGGCCCCAGCGCGGTTAGCAATTATCGGGCGCGTGGCCAGTTTCCCGAATATGCAAGAGTGCGCATCTGGCAGGCATTAAAAGCACGCGGGGTTACGGTTGATCCGGAAACCCTCGCCTTTGCCGATAAAATCAGCACCAATGATGCTAATACCGGACAACATAGCCCCCATCCGAAAATAATTCCGAAATCACCACAAATTCTGCTGATCATCAGCGGCGGTATTGCCGCCTATAAATCGCTTGAGCTGATTCGACGGATCAAGGATAAAGGCTGGCAGGTGCGATGTATCATGACCGCATCCGCCGAACAATTCATCACTCCGTTATCGGTATCGGCGTTAAGTGGTGAGACAACCTATACCCAGCTCTTTTCGCTGACAGACGAAGCAGAAATGGGGCATATCCGGCTAGCCAGAGAAGCCGATGCCATTGTTGTTGCACCCGCCACCGCAAATATCATGGCAAAAGCCGCCTATGGGCTAGCTGATGATCTGGCTAGCACGGTGTTGCTTGCCAGTGATGCCCCGTTATTGATGGCACCAGCCATGAATCCCTTTATGTGGGCGCATCCCGCCACTCAAGCCAATCAGCGGCAATTGCATATGCGTGGCGTGCGTTTTATCGGGCCTGATAGTGGTGATATGGCATGTGGCGAAGACGGCGCCGGACGGCTGGCTGATATTCCCGTGATCATTGATGCTATTGACCGGATTTTGCCGGGGCAAGGCGCGCTTAATGGCATGACAGCATTGGTCACATCGGGCCCTACCCATGAGCCGATTGACCGTGTCCGTTATATTGCCAACCGGTCATCAGGCAAACAAGGACACGCCATAGCCACGGCACTTGCCCGCCAAGGGGCAAAAGTAACCCTGATATCTGGCCCAGTTGATATACCGCCACCAGCAGGGGTGCATGTGGTTGCTGTTGAAACTGCCCGGCAAATGCATACCGCCGCGTTAGCCGCTATGCCAGCTGATATTGCTGTTTGCGCGGCGGCGGTTGGGGATTTTTCGGTAGCTGATGCGGCTAACCATAAAATCAAGAAAACCGGTGATAATGATGCACCAAGCCTGACGTTGCGGCAAAATCCTGATATTCTGGCAACCATAGCGGCGCATCAGATGCGTCCACGACTAGTTATTGGCTTTGCCGCAGAAACTGATGATGTGATAAATTATGCCACGGCCAAACGGCTTCGCAAAAAAGCAGACTGGATTCTGGCTAATGATGTCGGGCAGAATGATAAGCCTGTTTTCGGAAGTGAGCATAATATGGTGCATCTGGTGACCGAATATGGGGTTGAACCATGGCCGGAAATGTCAAAACATGATCTGGCTGATCAGCTAGTCAAACGAATTGCCAAAGACCTCACGGCGAAGGAGATATCTGTATGAGCCAGCATCATTCCGCACATATGCCAGAATTAAACATCATGCCATTGCCGCATCACGCTGGCCTGCCCATGCCGGCATATCAGACAGCATCAGCGGCAGGGATGGATTTAGCGGCGGCTATTGACGCGGATATTATGCTTGAACCAGCTCAGCGTCTGGCCATTGCAACCGGTCTGGCCATGGCTATCCCCGATGGATACGAAGGTCAGGTCAGGCCACGATCCGGTCTTGCCGCCAAACATGGCGTTACCGTTGCCAATGCACCGGGGACAATTGATGCTGATTACAGAGGTGAGATTCTGGTTATTCTGATTAATCTGGGCGATGCTCCCCTAAATATCACTCGCGGGATGCGCATAGCACAGCTGATTATTGCTCCTGTATCACAAGCCAGAATTAACATAGTCGAACAGCTGGATAATACCATGCGCGGCGATGGCGGATTTGGTTCAACCGGCACAACCACATCAGAATAGGGATATGCCGCATGATGAGGAAAAACAATGACGTTAAGTGATGATGACCTTTATCGTTATGCGCGCCAGCTGATTTTAAACGGTATGACAGAAACCCATCAACAGCGTTTGCTAGACGCGCATATTCTGCTGGTCGGAGCAGGTGGGCTGGGCGCACCTGCGCTATTATATATGGCGGCGGCTGGCATTGGGCATATTACGGTGATGGATGGGGATGTTGTGGATGCAACAAATCTGAACCGCCAGATTTGCTTTACCGCCGAAGATATCGGAAAACCGAAAGCCAGCACAGCGGCCGAAGCCGCGCGAAAATGCAACCCTGCACTCACGATCACCGCCATTGATGAATGGCTGGATCATGATGCCGTGGATCAAATCATTTCCAAAGACATGATTGTTGCCGATGCCACCGATCAGGCGGCTACGCGGGTGTTGATCAATCAGGCCTGTCATGATCATGGCGCGGTCATGGTATTTGCCGGTGCTAGCCGTTTTGAAGGCCAGATAGCCAGCTTCCGGTCTGGGCTGGATACTGAAATGCCCTGTTTTTCATGTCTGTTTCCGGATATCAGCGGCACCAGCCAGATACCACGTTGTTCCGAGGTCGGTATTCTGGGGCCAATTACCGGCATGATAGGCAGCTTGATGGCGATGGAAGTCATGCGGCAATGTTTATGGCCAGATCAGGTATTCGGCCGCAATTTATCTGGCCAGCTGATGCTTTATGACGGGCTTGATCATCATATGCAGACAATAACCGTGAATAAACGTCCGGATTGTCCGGTTTGTTCATCCCGCCCATCGCATTAGATCATGCCATCAATGACGCGATCTGGCGGCGAATGGCCGTCAATATAGGTGCGGATATTGATAATCACCTTGTCACCCATGCTAAGCCGGCCTTCTATGGTGGCAGAACCGATATGCGGCAATAGCACCACATTGGGCATAGCCATCAAAGCGCTGGTAATGTCTGGCTCATTTTCATAAACGTCTAGCCCGGCGCCTGCGATTTGACCCTGTGCCAGCAATTCGGTCAGAGCTGTTTCATCCACGATACCGCCACGCGCGGCATTTACCAGATAAGAATGATTAGGCATTTTGCTCAACCGGTCACGCGATAACAAATGATGGGTTTCCGGCGTATAGGGACAATTGATAGAAATAATATCCATGCGCGAGATCATCTGATCAATATCCTGCCAGTATGTTGCCTCAAGCTCTTGTTCAATTTCCGGATGAACGGGGTGACGATTGTGATAATGAATAGACATGCTAAAACTACGCGCGCGTCTGGCCACGGCCTGACCAATGCGGCCTAAACCAATAATGCCAAGCCGCTTGCCATTAATGCGATGGCCAAGCATGCCGGTTGGCGCCCAGCCATTCCATTCCCCGCTTCGGACAAGCGCATCACCTTCGGCTAGCCGGCGCGGCACCGACAGGATAAGCGACATCACAACATCAGCAGTATCTTCGGTTAAAACGCCGGGGGTGTTTGTTACAATAATGCCGGCCTTGCGGGCGGCTTTCAGATCAATGTGATCAACACCAGTTCCAAAAGACGAAATCAGCTTGAGTTGTGGTCCTGCAGCAGAAATAATTTCTTCATCAAGACGGTCAGTAACCGTTGGCACCAGAACATGGGCGCGGGCAACTGCCTGTTTTAATTCTTCGCGCGAAAGGGGCGTATCGGTTTGATTAAGTTCGGCGTTAAACAGCTCACGCATCCGCGTTTCTACATTATCCGGCAATTTGCGCGTTAATATAACAATATGATCTCGACTGGCCATTAATGGTTAACCCTGTATCATTGCACTATGCGATAACATACCACCGAAGCAAATGGAAACAAGCCCTCAAAACATATTGATGCGTATCTTATGGCTTTCACCTTGAACGAAAGCGATTTTACGATTATCACATGATAATAGGTTTTCATCAATTACGGAGCGATTCCATCGTGTTATTATATCGTCGTTTACTTGTTGGTCTAATGGCAGGGTGGTGGATATGTTTTCCGGTAGGCACAGAATATGTACCCAGAGCCGACGCTAATGAAGCACGGGTCACGATTCAGGGGACAGGCCAGCCATTGCCGCGTTTCATGACGCTAAAATCCGACAAAGTCCATATGCGGACAGGCCCCGGCATGAAATACCCTATCCTTTATGTTTACCAGAAAGACGGGATGCCGCTTCGGGTTGTGCGTGAATTTGATGTCTGGCGCGAAGTTGTTGATCTGGATGGCGAACGGGGCTGGATGCATTCATCCACCTTATCGCTGAAACGCATGGCCATGATTACAGCAAGCGGCGTTAATGTGATGGAATCAGATGCCGCATCAGCACCGGTTATCGCATTAGCCGAAAAAGGCGCTGTTGTTGAATTAATGGTATGCGGGGCAGATTGGTGCCGGATTGAATCTGGCCGGATCAGAGGCTGGATTCAAAAACGCTATCTATGGGGCGTTTTTAGCGACGAAGTGTTTTAACCACACTAACATAGACTGCAAAAAATATGGCGCATCCCATGTTTGAGATGCGCCATGTGATAGAAAATAATATTACCGCTTAATTTAAATCAAAACGGTCGGCGTTCATGACCTTGTTCCATGCCGCGATAAAGTCGGCAATGAACTTGTCGTTATTATCCTGCTGTGCATAAACCTCAGCAATGGCGCGAAGCTCTGAATTACTGCCAAATACCAGATCAGTGCGGCTAGCGGTTCTGACTTTGTCACCAGATGCTCTGTCATGGGCGGCATAGCTGTTATAGCCTGTTTCTTTCCATGCCACACCCATATCCAGCAAGGTTTTAAACCACTGATTGTTCAGGCTGTTGCCGTCACTCCAGACACCATCACCATTTGCGCTGATACCCAGCGAGCGAAGCCCGCCAACCAGTACGGTCATTTCAGCAGGCGTCAGATTAAGCAATTGCGCTTTATCCAGCATCATTTCTTCGGGGCTCACCGCAAACTCGGTTTCCACATAGTTGCGGAATCCATCAGCCCGTGGCTCAAGATGCGCGAATGAGTTCACATCGGTATGGTCTTCTGATGCGTCACCGCGACCAGTTGTTACCGGAACACTCGCCTGTGATGCTTTTTCGATACCAGCGGCACCACCAATAACAATCACATCAGCTATGCTGGCGCCAGTGGCGCTAGCTATACTGGCATATGCATCTAGCACGTTTTGTAACTGTGCCGGTTTATTCACCGCCCAGTCTTTTTGTGGTGCCAGACGGATGCGTGCGCCATTAGCACCACCACGTTTGTCCGAAGCACGGAATGTTGATGCCGAAGCCCATGCCGTTTCAACCATGTCCTGAATGCTAAGACCAGAGGCAAGGACGCTGTTCTTGATTGCGCTCACATCGGCATCGCTTAATGCTTTGCCAGCGGGAATGGGGTCCTGCCAGAGGTAATCATGATCCGGATAATCACCAGCTGTATAGTTGGATTTTGGCCCCATATCACGATGCAGAAGCTTAAACCATGCTTCGGCAAACGCCTGACCAAATGCTTCCGGGTCTTTCATAAAGCGGTCGCCAATAGCCCGATAAGCCGGATCCATTTTGAGCGCCATATCAGCCGTGGTCATCATTGGCATGACTTTTTTGCCACTGCCGTCAACTTCTGGTGCCATATCGTCTTCGTCGATATTCACCGGATGCCAGATATGAGCACCAGCCGGACTTTTGGTAAGCTCCCACTCATAATTATAAAGCAGGTTCAGATATCCCATATCCCATTCAATAGGATTAGCTGTCCACGGGCCTTCGATGCCACTTGTGATCGCATCAACGCCTTTGCCTGATTTATGGCTGCTTGCCCAGCCAAAACCCTGTGCTTCAATCGGCGCGCTTTCAGGTTCTGCACCAACCGCATCAGCAGGGCCATTACCATGCGCTTTGCCAAAGGTATGACCGCCAGCGGTCAAAGCAAAGGTTTCTTCGTCATTCATCGCCATACGGGCAAATGTTTCCCGAATATCCTGTGCGGATAATAGCGGGTCTGGATTACCGTTCGGGCCTTCGGGGTTTACATAAATCAATCCCATCTGTACGGCCGCTAGCGGGTTTTCCAAATCCTGACGTGTGCCGCCATAACGCTTATCCCCTAACCATTCGTCCTCAGCACCCCAGTAAATGTCTTTTTCCGGATGCCAGATATCAGCCCGACCAAGTGCCGTACCCAGATTAGGGCCACCCATGGATTCAATCGCAACATTACCAGCCATGATAAGCAAATCTGCCCATGACAGGCTGTTTCCATATTTTTCTTTAACTGGCCAGAGCAAACGCCGTGCTTTATCCAGATTACCATTATCCGGCCATGAGTTCAGTGGCGCAAAACGTTGGGCACCAGTACCACCGCCGCCACGACCATCACCAGTTCTGTAAGTACCAGCGGCATGCCATGTCATCCGCACGAAGAACGGGCCATAATGACCATAATCTGCTGGCCACCAGTCTTGCGAATCTGTCATTAGTTTTTTCAGATCAGCCTTAACCGCATCAACTTTGAGCGATTTTACCGCTTTTTTATAGTCAAAATCTGCGCCCAGTGGATTTGATTTCGTATCATGCTGACGCAAAATATCCAGATTAAGCTGATTAGGCCACCAGTCCTGGGTTTTGGTTCCAGCAGAAGCGGTGGTATGGCTGCCATGCATGACAGGGCATTTGGTCATTTCGTTCATTAAGTAGCTCCTGTAAGCGTTGTTAAAACGCGATTATTTGTTTTCAGGTTAAGGCATATATCATAATAATACTGGCGAAACATTCAAGTAGTTTAGAATGATTTTAAACATTGTTTTTGAATATTATTGTGATCAGTTTTTGCCAGATGGTTTTTGTGATGATTTATCAGACAGCCGGACAATCACATCGACGCCATCAATAACCTTGCCATCCGGCGATGCTGGCAGATGTGATATGGTGATAGATGAGGCTGGAATATCAATCAGATGATCATTACTGATATCAAAAAAATGATGATGCTGGTCAATATTGGTATCAAACCATTTCGCATCACCAATGCCTTTTATTTCTTTTAACAGCCCGACATTGGTAAATTGATGAAGCGTATTATAGATCGTCGCCAAGGATAAGGTAATGCCCATATCCTTCACCTGATCATGCAGACTTTCTGCGGTGACATGGCGCGCCGTTCCATCAAATAACAACGCCGCCAAGGCCATACGCTGGCGCGTAGGGCGCAGATTATGCTCCCGAAGTAGGTCAGTTGTCGAATTTGCTGTCATAACATCACCATTTGTTACATTTTACATAAAAATCAGCAGGAATAAAGTCAAGTCATGTAAATTGCATTTGTACAAGCATGCCGGTTTCCTTTATCATAAGGAAGAAATTAATTATTGGATGTTATTATGAGCCAAAAACAAAACCAGTTTAACTACGACGAATTGATAACATGCGCCAAAGGGGAAATGTTCGGTCACGGCAACCCGCAATTACCTATGCCGCCCATGCTGATGATGGATCGCATCACAAAAATCAATGATCATGGTGGCGAAAAAGGATTGGGTGAGATCGAGGCCGAGTTTGAGATTACCCCTGATCGCTGGTTTTTTGATTGCCATTTTGTCGGTGATCCGGTGATGCCCGGTTGTCTTGGCATGGATGGATTGTGGCAACTGGTTGGTTTTTTTCTTGGCTGGATGGGCGGGGAAGGTCGCGGCAGAGCCATATCTGTGGGTGAAGTCAAGTTCACCGGACAGGTACAGCCACATGCCAAACTACTCACATTCAAATTAAGCATTGAACGGCTCATTATGCGAAAGCTGATCCTAGGTATCGCTAATGGTGAGATTCTGTGCGATGGTGAACCTATCTTTTCAGCCAAAGATATTCGAGTGGGCCTATTCAAATCAGAAACCTAAACACAAACTGACCGGATAAAACGAACATATCTTCGTTATCCGTTAAAGGAGCATTATGCGTCGCGTTGTCATAACAGGAATGGGGATCACTTCATCTATCGGAACATCCGTTGATGAAGTATCAGAGTCACTTCGCCATGGGAAATCCGGCATTGTTGCCGCACCAGAATATACGGAACTGGGATTCCGGAGTCAGGTTCACGGAACAGTTAAAATCAATCTGGAAGATCATGTCGATCGCAAACAGATGCGTTTTATGGGTGAGGGTGCGGCCTATGCCGTGCTTGCCATGCAGCAAGCGGTTGAAGACGCTGGCCTAACCCCGGCTGAGGTATCGCATCCACGCACCGGTTTGATTGCCGGTTCTGGTGGGCCCTCCACTTATAATGTGATGCAGGCGGCAGACATCACCCGCGAAAAAGGGCCAAAACGCATTGGCCCATATATGGTGCCGCGTTGTATGTCCTCAACCGTATCGGCCTGTATCGCCACTTTTTTTCAAATCAAGGGGCTGAATTATTCGATATCTTCGGCCTGTTCTACCAGCGCGCATTGTATTTCAACTGGCGCTGATGCCATCCGCTTTGGTCAGCAGGATATTATTTTTGCTGGCGGCGGCGAAGAGCTTCACTGGACATTGTCTGTTCTGTTTGATGCCATGGGCGCTATGTCATCCGCGAATAATGATAATCCAACAGCCGCGTCACGCCCATATGATAGCAATCGTGACGGGTTCGTGATTGCGGGCGGTGGCGGCATGGTTGTTCTGGAAAGTCTGGATCATGCGCTGGCCAGAGGCGCCAAGATTTACGGTGAAATTGTTGGCACTGGCGCTAATTCTGATGGGCATGACATGGTTGCGCCATCCGGCGAAGGCGCGGTTCGGTGCATGGGACTGGCGCTAAGCGGATATGATGGCAATGGATTAGGCCAGCCGGTGGATTATATCAACACTCACGGCACCAGCACCCCTGTGGGCGATATCAAGGAACTGGATGCTATCCGGTCTGTGTTCGGATCGGCACCTAAAATGCCTTATGTATCGTCAACAAAATCGCTGACCGGACATTCGCTGGGCGCAACCGGTGTTCAGGAAGCCATTTACACATTAATCATGATGAGGGATGGCTTTATTGCCGGAAATGCCAATCTGGATGATCCTGATCCGGGGATAGGTGAAATCCCTGTTCTGGCAAAAAGCATTGAGCATCGCATTGATCTGGCTATCAGCAATTCTTTTGGGTTCGGAGGGACAAATTCCACTCTTGCGATTAAGAGATATAACTAATCTGGTAATGTGATCGAAACTAAAGTGAGTATAGTATGAGTTTATTAGGTGGAAAAAACGGTCTGATTATGGGGGTGGCGAATGACCATTCCATTGCATATGGGATTGCTCAGCATTGCGCCAAGGCCGGTGCTAATCTGGCCTTTACATACCAGAATGATTTGCTGGCAAAGCGGGTTCAACCGCTAGCCGAAACGCTTGGCTCCGAGCTAACCGTGCCATGTGATGTTAGTGTTGAGGGCGGCATAGATACCGCCATGGATACGCTGGCCAAATCATGGAATCAGATTGATTTTGTTGTTCATGCCGTGGCTTTTGCCGATAAAAGCGAATTGCGCGGGGCTTATCTCAACACCTCGCGGGAAAACTTCACCAGCTCTATGATGGTGTCCTGCTATTCGCTAACCGAACTGGCACGCGCCGCCTTACCATTTATGAAAGATCATGGCGGTTCCATTATGACGATGAGCTATCTGGGCGCGAACCGGATTACGCCGAATTATAATGTTATGGGGGTGGCCAAGGCCGCGCTTGAAGCATCGGTGCGTTATCTGGCTGTTGATCTGGGGCGCCATAATATCCGGGTCAATGCTATTTCTGCGGGGCCGGTGAAAACACTGGCCGGCGCGGTGATTAGCGGGGCGCGGCATGTGTATCGTCATAGCGAGCGTAATGCCCCGCTTCATCGTAACCCTGATATGGATGAAGTTGGACGTTCCGGGCTTTATCTTGCGTCAGATCTATCTTCTGGCGTTACTGGTGAAGTCCATTATGTTGACGGCGGTTATAACCTTATCGGCGTCCCACAACCCGAAGCGGATTAATCTTTACTTCACCGCTATATTAAAAATAGTAATAAAAAAACGGGGCGTGATGCCCCGTTTTCCGTTTTCAATATGTTGTAAGTGCTTTAGCTCTCTGGCTTAGCTATCCAGGTCTTCGCCGGTTTCCTGATTTACCCGCTTCATGGATAGTTTGATCTTTCCACGATCATCAAAACCGATCACCTTGACCTTGACCTTATTGCCTTCTTCGACAACATCGGTGGTCTTACCTGTGCGGCCTTCTTGTAGTTCAGAGATATGAACCAGCCCGTCACGCGCACCCATGAAATTAACGAACGCGCCAAAATCAACGGTTTTTACCACTGTGCCGTCATAAATGACATTTAGCTCAGGTTCAGCAACAATATCGTGAATACGCTTATACGCGGCTTCACCTGATGCGGTATCTGATGCGGCAATTTTTACGGTACCATCATCTTCGATATCGATCTTGGCGCCTGTGGTTTCACAAATCTCACGGATCATTTTACCGCCGGGGCCAATGATATCTCTGATCTTATCCACCGGAATAGACATGGTGGTGATCTTTGGTGCAGTATCCGCCAGTGCATCACGCGCATGACCAATCGCCTTATTCATCTCACCCAGAATATGAAGCCGGCCGTCTTTGGCCTGTGCCAATGCCTGTTTCATAATATCCGGCGTGATGGAGGTGATTTTGATATCCATCTGCAACGCGGTGATGCCGTCTGTTGTGCCGGCAACCTTAAAGTCCATATCACCCAGATGATCTTCGTCACCCAGAATGTCTGACAATACGGCGTAATCATCACCTTCTTTAATCAGACCCATGGCGATACCAGCAACCGGACGCGGCAAAGGAACGCCAGCATCCATCATGGCAAGCGATGTGCCACATACCGTTGCCATTGATGATGAACCATTTGATTCCGTAACTTCGGATACAACACGCACGGTGTAAGGAAACTCATCCTTTGGTGGACGCACCGGATTAATCGCACGCCAGGCCAGTTTACCGTGACCAATTTCCCGACGACCGGGTGAACCAACACGTCCGGCCTCACCAACAGAATATGGCGGGAAGTTATAGTGAAGCATGAAATTCTGGCGATATTCGCCTTCCAGTGCATCAATAATCTGCTCATC
>JAHEII010000184.1 GCA_024639485.1 Alphaproteobacteria bacterium | reverse complement strand
CAATCAATATGGTGGCCAGCAATGTAATGGCTGCAATTATCAGAGAAATATTTTTTGGAACGATCTGCGTTTCTCCTGCCAGACCCGTTGCCATAGAAACTGCAACGGGTGCTAGGGACAGGCCAATAACCATAATTACTGGGCCTACGACAACAGCGGGAAATGCACGTTGTAACCAACCCACACCGAATGCCTTAATAGCAACACTGATCAGCATATAGAGGCCACCAGCGCATACTAATCCGCCCATTGTTGCCGGAACACCCCATGTCTGGGTGCCATAAATAATCGGCGCAATAAATGCAAAGGATGAGGCCAGAAAGACCGGAACCTGACCTCTGGTAACGAGTTGAAAAATTAAAGTACCAAGACCAGCGGTAAAAAGCGCAACATTAGGATCAAGTCCAGTTAACAACGGAACAAGCACTAATGCACCAAATGCTACAAACAGCATCTGCGCACCTATAATAGTCTGATTACTAGAAAAAGAATATTCAGTATCGTGAATAGACGACGACATGATTAGCCCCCCATAATTATCTGAAAACCTGTGATTAGGTTTCTTCGTTGGCAAGAATATACCCTGCCTTATAAGGAGAACCCTAGCATTAATTGAGATGACAAAGAATGAGAAAGAAAAAAAAATTCCCCCTCATCTGTGCGAAACAGAAAAAAGGGAAATATGTTATTTGAGAAAGAATAAAATGGTGAGCGCGACAGGATTCGAACCTGTGACCCAGTGATTAAAAGTCACTTGCTCTACCAACTGAGCTACGCGCCCACACCAAGTAGAGGCAAACTATGAAATCTGAGCCAATTGTGCAACTACAATTATTAGTAAATGCGAAATTAATTTAATTTTTCTGTTAAAGCATCTTTGACTTGTGCCGGAACAAAGCTGCTAATGTCACCACCTAATCTGGCAATTTCCTTTACCATGCGTGATGAAATGAACTGATTTGTTTCTGAAGCCATCAGAAATACCGTTTCAATATTGGGGTTTAGCCGTCTATTCATTCCAGTCATTTGAAATTCATAATCAAAATCTGTTATCGCACGCAACCCGCGAATAATCATTTTTGCCTGCTGTTTTTCAGCAAAATGCATTAATAGACCGGAAAAAGGAACAACTGTAATTTCTGCTTTTAGTGATTCATTTTTATTGCGAATGTCATTGATATGATGTTTCACCATATTCACGCGTTCATCCAGTGTGAACATAGCCGTTTTCCCGCCATCTGCCGCTACACTGACAATCAATTGATCGGTTATGGATGCGGCACGGGTAATAATATCAATATGGCCGCGTGTGACAGGATCAAATGTTCCGGGATAGATAGCAATATGAGTCATTAGTCTGTACCAGAATCCTCAGTTTTATTGTTTTCCGGCTGTTCTTCTGTATTTGCAGTTTGATTATCCGGAATATTAGCATCTGTATTTTCATCTATATCATCTTCACCGGTATCTTTTTCCTGAATAAGACCGACGGATACGACCTTTTCTTCGCTATCGATGGAAAACAGGGTGACACCTTGTGTCTGTCTGCCGGCAACACGGATCTGGTCGGTTTCATCACCGGATACTCTAATCCGGATGACTTTACCCATATCTGTAGCCAGCATCAGCTGATCGTCTTCTGTGACCGCGAATGAAGCAACAACACTGCCATTGCGAGGCGAAGTAACAATGTTAGCTACGCCCTGCCCACCACGATTAGTCACCCGATAATCACTAACACGGGTGCGTTTGCCATAGCCATTTTCGGTGACCGCAAGAACAAATTGTTCCTGCGCGTGATCAAGTATAGACATAGACACAACCAGATCATCGCTTTTCAAACGAATACCGCGTACGCCAGTACTATCGCGACCACGGAATATCCGTATCTGATCCAGCCCGAAACGGATTGCTTTGCCTTGTGATGTGGCCAGCAATACCTCAGCATCATCATAACAGGGTAGAACAGAAATGAGCTGATCGCCTTCGGCTAGTTTCATGGCTATTTTGCCATTACGCTTGATATTAGTGAAATCGGTCAGCATGTTGCGGCGAATATTGCCATTTGCGGTAGCAAAAACAACATTCATCACTTCCCATTGTTCTTTGTCTTCGGGCATCGGCATGACGGTCTGAATAGTTTCATCCGGTGTAATGGGCAGCAAATTGACCATAGCCTTGCCCTGAGCTTGTGGGGCTGAAAGCGGCAATTTATAGCATTTCAGCTGATAGACGAGTCCTGTTGACGTGAAAAACAGAATAGGCGTGTGTGTATTGGCAATAAAGAGCCGTGTCACAAAATCCTCATCCCGTGTTTTCATGCCGGAACGACCCTTACCGCCGCGCCGTTGCGCGCGATACTCGGATAATGGCACCCGTTTGATATAACCCCGATGGCTAACCGTAACGACCATGTCTTCGACGGGTATCAGGTCTTCGTCATCCTGATCACCCAGATGGTCAGATATTTCTGTCCGTCTGGGATCATCTAGCAAGGCACGGGTTGATGTTAGCTCATCCAGCATAATCTGTGTCAAATGTTCACGACTGGACAGGATGGATAGATATTCCTTGATTTTATCGGCCAGTTCCTGCGTTTCTTCGGCGAGTTTACCGCGTTCCATTCCGGTTAGACGCTGAAGCCGTAATTCCAGAATTGCCCGTGCTTGTGTTTCTGATAGCACATAATGACCATCAATCACCTGATGCCCCGGATCATCAATCAAAGTAATGAAGCCTTCAACCTCATGGGCAGGCCATTTCCGGCCGGTTAGCTCATTTCTGGCGGTTTCAGCATCAGGTGCTGAACGGATTAGCGCAATAACCGCATCAATACTGGCCAATGCTACCATCAATCCAGCCAGAATATGTGCCCGATCACGCGCTTTGGTTAGCAGATGCCGTGTCCGGCGGGTGATAACCGTCTCACGGAATTCACAAAATGCATGGATAACATCCAGTAAGCCCATCTGTTTTGGCGTGCCTTTATCAAGCACCAGCAAATTCACCGCAAAGCTAGTCTGCATGCGGGTATGGCGAAACAGCTGATTCAGAACAACATCGCCTTGGGCATCTCTTTTTAGGTCAATGACAACACGCATGCCGCGCCGGTCGGATTCGTCACGGATATCGCTGATGCCTTCGACTATTTTATCACGAACCAGTTCCCCAATGCGTTCAAGCAACTGGGCTTTATTCACCTGATACGGCAATTCATGAATAACGATGCGTTCTCTGTTGGCGTTAGGTTCTATTTCCGTTTTTGAACGGATGACAATTGACCCACGACCAGTTTCAAAGGCACTGCGCACCCCTGCCCGCCCCATGATAATACCACCAGTAGGAAAATCAGGTGCCGGAACAATTTCCATGACTTCTTCAAGTGTTAACGCCGGATTGTTGATATAGGCCATGCAGGCATCAATAACTTCACCAGCATTATGGGGAGGAATATTGGTTGCCATACCAACCGCAATACCACCAGCCCCATTAACCAGTAGATTAGGATATTCAGCAGGCAGAACAGCGGGTTCCAGCTGAGTTTCATCGTAATTGGGAATGAAATCAACAGTATCACGATCAATATCACGAAGTAATGTTTCTGCTGCTTTCTGGAGCCGCGATTCTGTATATCGCATAGCGGCAGGTGGATCACCGTCAACGGAACCGAAATTACCCTGTCCGTCAACCAGTGGCAGGCGCATGGAAAAGCTCTGCGCCATCCGGACAAGAGAATCATAAATAGCAGAATCGCCATGCGGGTGATAATTACCCATCACGTCACCAACAACACGGGCTGATTTACGATAGGGTTTTGACCAATCATAACCGCCTTCCATCATGGCATAGAGAATGCGGCGATGCACAGGTTTGAGGCCATCACGAACATCTGGAAGCGCTCGTGAAACAATCACGCTCATTGCATAATCTAGATAAGATTTGCGCAATTCATCGGTGATAGAGATATTTTCTTCACCACCGGAAACGACCGGTGGTTGAGGTGGTTTTTGATCTGACAAGATTTACCCTCAATCCTTTGTGTTATAACAACATATTATATCACCGGATTGTGACAAATACCACATATTGTGTCATAAAAATGCAACTTAATCTGATGGGTAGTCAGATATTTGCTTCTGTTTTCGTGATATCAATTAAAACGGAACATCATCATCAAGATCATTGCCCATTGGCGGAGCAACAGATGCCTGTTGCTGGGCTTGGCCTGCACCCTGATTTGATGATTGGCTAGGCATGCTGTCCTGATAACCGCCACCCTGATTGTCTGATCTGCCACCAAGCATGGTCAGCTCACCGCGATAACGCTGAAGCACAATCTCGGTTGTGTATTTTTCAACACCGGACTGATCCGTCCATTTGCGGGTTTGCAGCTGGCCTTCGATATATACCATGCTACCTTTACGCAGATATTGTTCAGCGACACGAACCAGATTTTCGTTAAAAATAACAACCCGATGCCATTCGGTTTTTTCTCTAGGCTCACCTGTTGCGCGGTCTTTCCAGCGCTCAGACGTAGCGATGGATAAATTAACGACCTTGTCACCGCTATTCATCGTTGCAATCTGCGGGTCATTGCCCAGACGGCCGATTAAGGTGACTTTGTTAACGCTTCCACTCATTTTTATTCTCCGCTATTATAAGGGGTTGCTGTTGGCTAGAACGAATAAAGCTAAACAGATCATAGCCAGCGATTGAAAAACGGTTATTTAAACCAATTTAATAGAAATAACCTTATTAGTATTTTGCCTTTTTTGAAACCCTAATTATATTGAAGCCATGCCAGATACCTCACTTTCTTCTGTAAGTCCTTCTATGCTCAAATCTATCAGCGTCAAAGGGGCTCGTGAACATAACCTGAAAAACATTTCGGTTGATCTTCCGCGTGATCGATTCGTTGTTA
>JAHEII010000182.1 GCA_024639485.1 Alphaproteobacteria bacterium | reverse complement strand
GATTTTGCCAGCCTGGATATCAACGTTGATATTGTTGAGACCTATCACATGCCCGGTCTTTTGCTGAATATCGGCTTTATCAATGCCATCATATAATTGCGGCAGAACAGATTGCGGATTATCACCAAATATCTTAAACAGATTGCGAATGGAAATGGCGGCATCAGATGAAGTATCAGAATGTGATTGTGTCATAATGTCTATCCCTAGCTCTAGCCGCTATATGTTTTGTTCATGCGCTTAAGTGCGGATTTTGATACGCGATCCAGAATAATAGCCAGCAGAACAATCCCTATGCCGGCCATAAATCCAACACCAAGCCGCAGATTATTAATGCCATCAAGAACCAGCGTGCCTAGTCCCGGTGCTGATACCAGTGAAGCGATCACAACCATAGCCAAGCTCATCATAATCGTCTGATTAACCCCGGCCATGATATTGGGCATGGCAAGCGGTATCTGGACATTAAACAGCAATTGCCGCTTTGTCATGCCATAGGCATTGGCCGCTTCGATGACGTCTCTATCGACCAGTCTGATGCCAAGGTCGGTTAACCGGACAACCGGCACAATGGCATAAAGAATGATTGCCAGACCGTATAACTTAGGCTCGGTAATATTGAAAATGAAGATCAACGGAATCAGATAAACAAATGTCGGCAATGTTTGTAACATATCCAGAATGGGAATAAGTGATTTTTGTACGGCATTACTTCTTGCCATCAAAATGCCAGTTGGCACCCCGATCAATACACATAACACCGTACAGACAAATATAATGGATAGCGTTTCCATAGCGTAAGTATAGTGATCTGTTGCAAGATAGAACAGAATGCACCCTACAACAAATGACGTGATTTTCCATGATTGCGCTGATTTCTGTACCGCCAGAATAAACAGGGGAAGCAATATCCACCACGGCGTATTGGTAAAGATATATAAAGCCCCATCAAGCATCCAGGAAAGAGGCTGGGTAATGGGGTCTAGGATTGTCCGTAACGTTGGCCGAACATATAAAAATCCATCTTCGAGTGCGGCGGTTAAATCGCGCGATTGGGGAATAGAGCCACAGGCTTTATGTAAATTATCAAGTGATGGAAAAGGAATGTCCCACCACGGGGCTTCCTCATTTTTAAGACTTTTCAGGCTGATTAGTGATTTCTGTTTTCCACTTTCACACCATTCTGAAAGACCAAGAAAACTGAACATATTTTCGAATGCCGCCATAATTTCCATCCCCCCATATCCGTATGGGTTCTGTATTTATTTTTGCGTAGTATTAAGGTGATTTGTGATCTTTTATTAAAAACACTGGAACAGAATATATCTGTTCCAGTGCAATATAGGTATGGTTTACAGAAGCGCTTCCAGCTTTGCTTTTGCGTCTGCATTAACCCAGCTCATAACCATGTCGGTATGATTGGTCAAAAACCAAGCAGCGGCTTCATCGGCAGAAGCGTTATTGGCTTCTTTCCATGCCAGCATCTTGCTCATCACGTCATTAGGGAAGCTCATGTTCTGGATGAACTTGAATGCTTCTGGCTCACGATTTGCAAAGTCAGCTGTTACCGCATTCAGCACTGGTGCTGATGGGAAACCGGAAACCCCAAGTGTGTTTTCTGGTGAATCCTCTTTCGCATTAATGGCATGTTGCGCCATATCAACATCACCGATATCGACTTTGGTCATTTCGTACTTACCAAGAACCGCTGTCGGGCCCCAGTAATAACCAAACCAAGGCGCATCATCGGCAAATGCAGATGCAATGGATGCACCCAGATTAGCACCTGAACCATGATCAAACACTTCGATGCCATTGGCTTCTAGCTGATGAACAATTTTCAGGTTGTCATTAAGGATTCGGCAACCCCACCCGACAGGGCAGTTATGAAAACGACCGCCAACCAGCTCAGGATTAGCAAGAATGCCTTCCAGAGTTTTCAGCTCAGGGTGTTTATTGACCAGACTGGTTGGAATCCACCAGCCCTCTTCGCCACCATTTGCAAATACTGGCGATGCGGTAATGACTTTACCAGCTTCTTCAAGTTCAGAATAAACCGGGGCAGAGTTTTTCCAGACTTCTGGAACAATATCGGGCTGACCATTTTCGGCCAGTGATGTGACTGCAGGAACCGTATCTGTTGGTACTACTGAAACCGTGCATCCATAACCCTGTTCAAGAACAAAAGTAGCAACAGCAGTAATGCTCTCACCCGATGCCCATCCCATGGCGCCAATGCTGACCTCGCCACAATCTGCTTTAGCAACATTTGACATCATGCCGACGCCAATCGCTGCTCCCATCATACTCATCATAATTTTCTTCATATGTTCCTCCTAAAAAATGGTGATTATTAATATATCAAAACAAACAGCTTCACCAAGCTTAAATTTCTCGCCTTGCTTTGAATTCCTTAAATCTGATAGTTGTGTTAGCACCTATATAACTAAATAGTCCGGACGGAAGCTTGGACGGTGCGTCATGATTTGTCAAATGGCTTGTATAATTTGACGATTTATTCATCGCCAGATCAGCGGCCGCGATACCGGCTTGAGTACCCTGTGCAGTTCCCAAACCATTCTGGCAACAGGCAGATATAACGTGATCATCAACCACCCCAAATGCCGGAACATTGTTTCGTGACAGGCATAATCGCCCGCCCCAGCTATATTCAAAAGGAACATCTTTCAGGTCGGGATAACGGCGATCAAAGCTCAGCCGATGTGATCTGGTATAGGTTTCTACTCTTTTGCCGGATACTTCCATCGATGGATCAAAGCTCCATCTGTTGCGAATGACAATCCGTGTTTCTACTCCTTGTTTTATCCGTCTGATAGTGGTTCCCATAGGGTCTGATGGCGTGATGCCCCATCGGTCAGCACCGCCCATGAATTTGCATTGTTGGTTGCTTAACGGTTTTGTCATTGAGGCATAGGTAAACACATGCATCAATCGTCTTTTATAGAATCCAAATGACTCGGCATGACCATTAACCGCCAGAATAATACCGCCTGTGGTTATTGATCCTGATGGCGTTTTCACTACCCAGTGCTTGCCGCTGCGGATAAATGACAGGGCAGGAGATTGTTCATAAATCTTGAAATGCGATGCTGCCGAACGGGAAAGCCCGCGCGCCAACCCCGTGATATATTCCGCTGGCTGTAACAGAATTGTGCCGGGTGTATATAGCCCGCCAGAATAGAACCGTGACCCACTGATATCAAACATGTCATCCGCAGATAGCATTTGATAAGACTCACCCAGTTCATCAAGCTGTCTGGCATAGATATCATTATGATGCTGGCCATTATGATCACTGGCGGCATTAATTTTGCCCCATGGGTCAACGCAATGATCAGCCAGATCATATTCACTGGCCACTTTGACAGCAAAATCCTGTGCCAGACGGTTCATGCGGATTTGCTGGCGATCCGTTTCCAGATCATTAACATATGAATCGCCGCTTAACGCATGCGGCAGATCAATCATGAAACCGGAATTACGGCCAGCAGGTCCAGCCCCAATACAATTGGATTCTAATAATGCAATATTTAAAGTTCCGGTACTTTGATCACTTAAATGCTTGGCCGCGCTTAATCCGGTAAATCCCCCACCAATGATCACCCAGTCAGCGGTAATATCCTGATCAAGTGAAGGATAGGACGGCACATTTTTCAGGATATTTAGCCAGCCGGTTTCCCCCGGATCAACTGGTAAACGTCTGGCAGAATAATGATCATCCATTTATATAATTCCCATCAGTCGGGTCATCCAGATTGATCGGTATTGTTGATATCCATAGCTTAACTTGAAAAATTTTATTGCGTCAACGGATTAGTCCACCCATTCAATTAGCCGATTGATTAACATTGAATAGCTATTTTCGTATTTTTCGCAAAAATCTTCCAAAAGCTTTCATAACACTTACAGAACCCATTTTCTGTGAGGAAAACTATGAAAACATATCTTTTATTCCCAATTCTTGGTGCGGCGGCCATGTTGACGGCCTGTTCGCCTGTCGCCCCTAGTGGTCAAGCTAATGTTATTGATTTTCACAAGAACCGACTTGGTGATTTACAGGTGATAAATGGTTTTGATTCCTGTGTTACCGAAGGTATTGAACGTGACCGCATGGCGCGTGAGAACGGTGATCCGGCGCAATTTCTGTCTAGCGCAAAAATCCTGGAAGGATGCGAATATAGTGTCATTGATGGCACGCATCTGGTTAGTGAAGAACAGCGCATGAAAGCCTATGCGTTAAGCGTGCAGAATTATATGTTCGGTGGTGATGTAGCCAAAGCCAAAGCCAATCTGGAAAAATTCAAAACCGCTTTTGATGGCAAAGACCTGATCTATGCTGATGGCACGTCGTTTCTGGATACCTATGAGGCGCTATTTTCCTATACCAGTACTGACAAAAAATCGCTCTTTAATCTGGCTTCTCTAAATGCCAAGCCGTCGGTCAAGGATGAGATCAGACGGGTATGGTACTGGGAAAACAATTGATCCGGATAAGTCAATTCAAGAGGAGATGATCTGATGAAAAAAGTGATTAAAATCAGCATGGCATTAAGCATACTGGCGGCGACCAGCCTAACCAGCTTGCCAGCTATGGCAAATGAAACAGGCTGGACGCCAACGATAAGTGAGAAAATTCTTATTCTGCCGCCAAAGCATCTGGAAACAGCCATTGAGCAGGATTTTGACCGGTCGCCACTGGCCAGTGAATTAGGATCAATTGAACAGACGATTAATAGTCAGGTGTCTTTCCTGTCACAGCTACAATCTGACCTTGATCTTTATGAAGGCGAACAACATCTGGAAGCTCGCCATCAACTGATTTCTGGTAAGCGTGATTATATTCAATTGATGGGCGAACAGATCCAGCTGAAGAAAAAGCGATTGGAAGTCAAACTGGCCATCTATGAC
>JAHEII010000170.1 GCA_024639485.1 Alphaproteobacteria bacterium | reverse complement strand
CCAATACGTGACCATAACACATCACCATTTGCTGCATTTAGAACAATCAGCCGTCCATCAAAATCGGTTATAGCAAGGAATTGCCCTGCCACCGTTGGCCCACCATGAATAGGCAGATCAATTTTTGTGCGCCAGAGCTCTTCTCCGGTTGCGGCATCAAGACTGACGACAACATGGCCGCCAGCATGAGCATAAACCCGGTCATCGGCATATGCCAGACCGCCCGAAATGCTAGGCTGGGTGGTATCCATACGGTCTTCTAATAGCAACGACCACCGGATGCTACCATCAGCAATATCAAGCGCGGTTAGCATGGTATCCGGCGTAATAGCAAAAACCGTATCCTTGCTGGCAACCGGTGCAGTCATTAATGTACCAAAATCAGCCGCATCACCAATGCGCACTGCCCATTGCTGTTGCAAAGGCAAATCAAGTGCCAGATGCCCGCCAGCATGTGATGGCAATAATCCGGCATGGCCATAAATGATGTTTGGTAATTGATCCCCGATGCCGGCGTTTTCCGCCAGCGCATCCGCATCAATCGCTGGCAGAGCAATGTCATCAAGAATGGATGAACGCTCACCGGGCAGAATAACATCCTTATCACCGCAAGCTGTTAGTCCAAACGCAACCGCAAACATAAAGCATAGTGATATGTAGCGCATGATCATGCTTTTGCTCCGATCCTATTCTTTGATAGCCAGAACAGATTCCAGCAATTGCTGTCTGGCTCTGGCACGCGGGGTTAATGGTATGGATAGGGATTTCCATGTTTCCATATAGGCAAGTGCAGATGCCATATCATTATTATCAAGGCTAATCGCGATCTGCCATTCCAGTTTCAGCGATGCCCATGAGCTGACATTATGGTCAATCCGGTCAAGTCGTGCCATGCGTTCATCCCGCGATACCGTATCCGGCGCATGAATGACTGATAATAATAACGCCCCCTCGCGATAAACGGTTTCAAGCGTGTCATCATCCGCAAGGCTTAAATATTCGGCTTCGGCACTGGCCGGGTCTGATTTTGATAATTCTGCCGCCGTTGCAAATCGTGCCAACATGCCATAACCGCTGGTTTCGTCTGTTAACCCGGCCAGATTGCCAACAATATCATCTGATAGCACTGCTGCTTGATACTGATTGGCGATATTTTCACGATGGGATTGATCCCAATACATATAAAACTGCCGCGCGCCGACCAGAATGATAATCGCCAGAATACCGCCAATGACATAGCCGCCATAGCGGCGCATCAGCAGACGGGCACGATCAGCACGCAATTCTTCGTTAATTTCATGAAAAATATCACTCATTATTCATCCCATCTCTTGACCAAGTGGCATCATGACATGCAACATAATGGAATTGGATAGCATAATCCAGTATAGAACGAAACGAAATGCCGCAAAAGCAAAGGAGTTTATGATTTCATGCATGTGGTAACAAACACATCAGACACAAAATCCCGAACATCCGCCGGATATTTCACCCGGACTGAATTGAATCAAATTCTTAATATTTATGCCAGATTCGTATCATCCGGCGAATGGCGCGACTACGCGCTTGACCATCTGGACGGCATGGCAGTGTTTTCCATTTATCGCAGCAGCGTGGAACAGCCGCTTTTTACCGTTGAAAAACATAAGCTAAAAGGCCGTGACCGGTGGCAGTATCAATTGCGTGATCGCCGCAAATTAATAAAAACCGCTGGCGGTATCGAAGCCATTTTAAATACGTTGAAAAACCTGCCTAAACTGGTACATAATTAACATCAAAATATATGAGGACATCATGGAAGCCGGCGAAACCAGTCAAATCGAACGATATCTACGCGCAAAATTCAACAATACAACCATTCGGGCACGGCCACGGTCAGATGATGTCGCCGAAAGCTCCGCCGAAATATCCATGGATGGTGAGTTTATTGGTGTTGTCTTCAAAGATACCGAAGACGGTGACGTCTGCTATCATTTTCAGATGACCATTCTTTCCGAAGATATGGAATAAACCACCCCAACAAGGTCTTAACCAGTTGTTCAGGCTTTTTTCTGGTGTTTATCGTAATGAACCCCCAGATGTTCAACGCCTCTCTGTTTGGCCAATTGCATCTGTTTTTGGCGTTCTTCATATCGGCCACGACGCGCATCATCGATTTTATCAGCGCAATGCGGACAGCTAACCCCCGGCTTATAACTAGCATGTGTTTTTTCATCGGGCGTTAACGGCATCCGGCAAGCATGGCAAAGATCATAATCGGTTAGCGTCAGGCCATGGCTAACTGCCACCCGATCATCAAACACAAAACAATCCCCTTGCCACAGGCTATTATCCGCCGGTATGTCTTCCAGATACCGCAAGATACCGCCTTTGAGGTGATACACATCATCAAGGCCGATATTTTTAGCTAGTGCTGTTGATTTCTCACAACGGATACCGCCAGTGCAGAACATGGCCAGTTTCGGGGTTTTACCCTGTTTCTGCCATTCGGCTTGCTGTTTTTTCAGCCATTGTGGAAACTCTCTGAAATTGGTGGTATGAGGATTTATAGCGCCCTGGAAAGTGCCGATTGCGACCTCATAATCATTGCGTGTGTCAATGACCAGCGTGTCCGGATCGCTGATCAATGCGTTCCACTCTGCCGCCTCAACGTAAGTGCCGGCATGTTCAGACGGATTAATATCCGCCACGCCCATGGTCACAATTTCTGCCTTGATTTTGATCTTTAACCGGCGAAACGGCATATCCAGCGCGGAAGAATATTTGATTTCCATACCGTCACAGCCGTCAATCCGGTTCAGATAGGCGGCCAGTGCATCAATCGCCGTCCGTGATCCGGCCATGGTGCCGTTAATGCCCTCATGCGCCAGCAAGATCGTGCCTTTTATGCCTTGCTCCACGCAAAACGCATAAAGCGGATCACGCACCGCTTGCGGATCAGGAATATGGACAAAATGATAAAGCGCTACCACTCGAATAGGCAGATTATCCGGCATCAGATTCACCGTTTGCATCAGTTATCCTGTATCCTTACACCGCCACCACGTTAGCGGCAAGTCCCATTGGGCAAATCAAGCGCCCAATCCATCGCCGCGCCCACATGGCAACGTGTAGTATCATAAAGCGGCAGGTCGGTATGTTCTGGCTTGATCAGCATTTCAATTTCCGTACAGCCCAGAATCATGGCATCTGCGCCACTGGTTTGCAGATTTTGCATGATATCCAGATAGATGGTTCTGGATTCCGGCGTGATCACCCCAACACATAGCTCATCAAAAATGATCTGGTTGATTACATCCTGTTCTTCCGGTGTTGGCACGATGGTGGTGATGTTGTAATGGCTGGCCAGTATTTCCGAAAAAAATGGCGCTTGCATGGTAAAGCGCGTGCCTAGCAATCCGGCGATTTTGCGGTTATCTCTGGCTAGCGCGGCACCGGTGACTTCCGCGATATGGAAACATGGGATTCCGGCCGCCGCCGCCGCTATGTCAGCATGAACGCGGTGCATGGTGTTACTGCCGATCAGAATGGATTCCGCCCCGGCCAGCACGCATCGCCGCGCCGCGTCGCTTAATATGGTGGTGATCCCGTCCCAGTCGCCTGCCCGCAATTTAGGCTCCAGATCATTGAAATCCAGACTGACCATGACAAGCCGCGCCGAATGCAGACCGCCCAGCCGGTCGCGGGTCATTTCATTTAAGATGCTGTAATAGGTTTTGCTGGATTCCCAGCTCATCCCGCCAATTAGCCCAATGGTTTTCATCATATCCTCATCCATTTGCCGTCATATCGGGGGTATTATTCATCATCGATCAGGCGTTTACCATAGCTCAAAACCGCATCCGCGCGATAGCCTGACTTTTCATAGAATGAGGTGACGGTATCGGTGATGCCAGAAGTATTCGTGGTGGTGTCGCGGATTTGCAGGTTGATTTTCGGACAGCCCATCGCAGTCAACGCCGCCTCACCATGGGCAAGCAGAGCGCGGCCATAGCCTTTGTTCTGATATTCGGGCAATACCGCAAAATAATACAGCCAGCCGCGATGCCCATCATAGCCGAACATGGCGGTTGCTATGGGGGGTGCTATGGGGGTTTTGGCATGACAGCCAATAAAAAATAGCTCTGGCTGAACCGCCAATTTGCGGGCGATATCAGCACGCGGATTGTTCCATGGCCGCGTCAGATCACAAGCCTGCCAGATGGCAATAACCGCATCCGTATCCACCGCTTCAAATGGCCGTATCATAAACATGGGCGGGGCTTTCTTTCAACATTGATATAATTGATAAGTTTTAAAAAATCACAATAATTTAAATAATTCCTCAGATGATATTATTGTTGCAAACTCATCCTTCAAACTGGCTAGTGCGGTATGATGTATTACTTCTGCGACATATGCTTCACCATTAACACCAATTTTATCAAATGTAGCGGTTGCATCAGAAATCAAAAATGTTTCATATCCATAATTTCCAGCCATCCTTACAGTTCTAGAAACACAATGATCAGTAGTCAAACCAATGATCACAATTGTTTGACATTTTTTTTCATCTAAAATCTTTTTAAGATTGGTTCCAATGAAACAACTATTAACAGATTTTGTTACAACTACTTCGCCATTAATTGGTGCGCATAGCGGATTAAAAGAAAACCCTTTGGCATTTTTGTGAAGTGAAGATTTTGGGTTAGAGGAGCTATGACGAATATGGATAATTTCCTCTCCAAGACCTCGCCATCTAGCAATAATTTTCGCACAGATTTCTTCTGCATTCTTGTTGTTTCTATTTCCACCCCAGCTATCTTCCTCTAGAAAAGCTAGCTGGATATCAATACATATTAGGATAGGTTTTTTTGATCGCAATGTCATTCTAATACGATTTCTACCACTCAGTAATTATAGCATTAAAAGCGGATTGTTATTGGTGCATATACTGGGAAAACAACTAAGAAGACGTATTTAATAACAAATGTTGAATTTAATCAACAGGTTATTTGCAGATA
>JAHEII010000018.1 GCA_024639485.1 Alphaproteobacteria bacterium | reverse complement strand
GACCAAGCACAGCTGAGCCAATAATGAAAATCTGCAGATGTCGGGATTTGACGTCCTTGCCCATGGCTTCGGCGGCGATTTCGTTATCACGGATAGCGCGCATCATCCGCCCCCATGGTGAACGTAATGCTTTTTCAGCCAGAATAAACAGACCAATCAGCACAGCAACAAACAGCATCAGATAGGATATTTTCACAATCAGTGATGATGTGTTGATAACAGAATAATTCATACTGTCTGCCAGTGAGTTTACCCATGCTTCTTTTTGTAAATCCAGCTCATAGGGAACCGGACGCGGTAAGCCGTTAACATTTTTAACTCCTCGCGCCATCCAGTCTTCGTTCTTGATGACATAGATAATAATCTCAGAAATTCCAAGGGTCGCAATAGCCAGATAATCCGATCTAAGCCCTAACGCGATCCGGCCAATGAGCATGGCAATCAGTCCGGCGGCAATCGCCCCAACAATCCATGACAACAGGATAGGAAGCCCTAATCCGCCCAGATAGCCAGTCATTGCCGGTTCCACCGCTTCAATGGCATCAATCGCCGGATCAGCAATAAACCGGTATAACGCGTATCCCAGAATAATGATCAACGCCATGCCCAGATAGCGTTTACGCGGCGTGTTTTTGAGATGTGCCGTTTTTTTCCAGAATATAGTGGCGGCAAGGATCACCAGCCCCATCACGGCAAAGCCGCCCATTAATTGCGTGCCGCCAGCCGACCATGCGGCTTCAACCGGTGGCATGGATACAATCACGCCAGCCAGACCACCAACCGCAACAAAACCCATCACGCCAAAATTAACCAGTCCCGCATATCCCCACTGAACATTGACCCCCAATGCCATAATAGAAGAAATCACACACAGATTGAGGATGCTGAACGCAACATTCCAGCTCTGGTAGATGCCGACAATGGCCAGCAGAACTGCCATGCCGAAGAAAACAGAAAATATGCGCATCTGACTGCTCATAATGTTTTTCCTCCTGCGATGCCGGTTGGCCGGATAATCAGCACCAGCACCAATATAACAAATGATAGCGCAATTTTATAATCCGTGCTGAGCAACTGCATCAATCCATCCGGTTCCATCTGTTCAGGCAGCAAATACCCCAGCACTCTTTTATAGGCAAATGTGACAAATAACTCGGAAAAGGCGATAACAAAACCGCCAAGGATAGCCCCAATCGGGCTACCGATACCGCCCACAATCGCTGAGGCAAATATAGGCAATAATAAAGACAGATAGGTAAATGGCTTATAGCTTTTATCCAGCCCGTATAATGTTCCGGCCAGCGTAATCAGAACCGCCGTAATCACCCATGTGACCAACACTACCCGTTCCGGATTAATGCCGGATAACAACGCCAAATCCTCGTTATTCGAATAGGCACGCATGGATTTGCCTGTCCGCGTATAGGTCAGAAACCAGAACACAAACGCCACCATAACAATAGCCAGAACCACGGTAATGCCCTGGGTGGTTTTAATGGCTAATCCTTCGTTCAGGCCAGTCATCTGCTTGAAGCTCCGGGCTTTCATGATGAACCGTTCGCCATCGAAAAACCGCTGATCATTCGGGCCGATAATAAACCGGATTAAACCGCCCAGAAAGAACATCAACCCCATGGATACAATCAGCAATGTGACCGGCGGTGCTTTAATCGACCGATAATATTTAAACACTACCTTATCGGCGGTTAGCACCAGAATAATCGTTGCCAGAATTCCAAAAGGCAAGGCTAGCAATGCGGTGGGCAGAACGCCAAATGATATGCCGTGGGATTGCATCCACCATGTCACCAGAATGGTAATCATGGCACCGAATGACATCATTTCGCCATGGGCAAAATTGGAAAACCGTAACACGGAATAAATCATGGTAATGCCAAGCGCACCAAGCGCTAGCTGGCTTCCATAGGTAAAGCCCGGCACAAGCACAAAATTGGTAATCAGGACGATAGCATTTAAAACATCGGTCATTATGGCTAGCCTCCCAGAAACGCTTGCCGGACATCAGGATTGGCTAATAGCGCCGCGCCTGTATCTGTGTATCGGTTTTCGCCCTGTACCAGAACATAGCCTTTATCAGCAATTTCCAGCGCTTGCCGTGCGTTTTGTTCCACCATCAAAATCGCAATACCGGTTTTGGCAATATCAATGATACGGTCAAACAGCTCATCCATAACAATAGGTGATACGCCCGCTGTCGGTTCATCCAGCATCAGCACTTTGGGCTGGGTCATCAGCGCTCGGCTTACCGCTACTTGTTGACGTTGGCCGCCGGATAATTCGCCTGCTGGCTGGCGGCGTTTTTCCTTAAGGATGGGGAATAACGCATAGACCTGTTCCATGGTATCGGCATAATTATCGCGGCGGATAAACGCGCCCATTTCCAGATTTTCTTCGACGGTCATTTCTGTGAAGATATTGGCCGTTTGCGGAACAAATCCCATGCCAAGCATGACACGTTCCTGCGGTTTCAGATGGGTGATATCTACGCCATCCATAAATACGCCACCCTGATTTAGCGATAACATGCCAAAAATGGCTTTCATGGCGGTGGATTTGCCAGCGCCATTAGGGCCAACAATAACGGCAATCTCGCCTTTTTCAACGCCAATGGTACAGCCGTTGAGAATCATGGCGCCGCCATACCCACCAATCATGTCTTTGCCAATTAAGAAGCTCATGCCTTTACACGCTCCTTTTTGCTTTTGACGCCGGTGCCCAGATAGGCTTCGATCACTTGCGGATTTGACTTCACCTGTTCCACGGTGCCAGATGCCAGAACATCGCCTTCTGCCATGACAATCACCGGATCACATAACCGGCCGATAAAATCCATGTCATGTTCAATCATGCAGAACGTGTATCCGCGCTCTTTATTCAGCCGCAAGATAGCATCACCAATTGTTTTTAATAATGTCCGGTTAACGCCTGCCCCGACTTCATCCAGAAAAACAATGCGGGCATCGACCATCATGGTGCGGCCCAGCTCAAGCAGTTTTTTCTGACCACCAGACAGATTGCCGGCATATTCGTGACGGACAGCGCTCAGTTGCAGAAAGTCGATGACTTCATCCGCTTTTCGCGCAATTTCCATTTCTTCCTGTTTGATTTTTTGTGGTCTGAACCACACATTGATCAGGTTTTCGCCAGCTTGCTGTGCTGGCACCATCATAAGGTTGTCACGCACGGTTAATGAGCTGAACTCATGCGCGATCTGAAATGTTCGTAAGACACCATGATGAAACAGCGCATGTGGCGCAAGACCGGTAATATCCTGCTCGCCAAGCATGACCTGACCGCTATCTGGCGTGTAAACGCCGGCGATAACATTGAACAAGGTCGTTTTGCCAGCACCATTAGGGCCGATTAGTCCGGTGATTGAACCTTCTTCAATCGTAAGCGATGCCCCATTGACCGCTTTGATGCCGCCAAAGGTTTTGACCAGATTTTTGACTGTAATCATGAGATATAAATAATAATAAAAATATCAGGACGGCCGCATATGATCCGACCGTCCTGACATATGGTTGGATTAACGGAAATTAACAGTTACGTTTTTGCCGTTCTGAACTTCGATCTCGCGGTAGTTACCAGCAGACTCGCCACCATTAACCAGCTCAACCGCAGAAGCACCAACATAGTCGATGTCTTTACCAGCGGCGATCATGTCAAGCGCTTTACCAAGCTCACCCGGATAGATTTTTTCACCCGGTGCATTGGCAATATCTTCGATATGCGACTTGAATGTCTGGCTGTCTGTTGAACCGGACTTATGCATAGCCAGCATAATCAGCGCAGCGGCGTCATATGATTCTGGTGCAAATGGGCCAGCCTTGAAACCGGCATCTGATGCCATGGTTTCAAATGTAGCGGCGCCGGGGCTGTCTGTGCCCGGTACGTCACCAATTGAACCATTCAGATCAGGGCCAATCGCTTCTGGCAGGCTGTCACCAATCATGCCGTCTGGCATGTAGAAGATGTCAAACGCACCATTATCAAGTGATGCCTGAATGATGCCCTTACCGCCTTGATCAAGATAACCGGCAACGATCAGGATATCGCCACCAGCTTGTGCCAGTGAAGCGACTTCGGCGTTGTAATCCGCTTTACCATCTTCGTGTGGGGCATTGATTGTGATTGTACCGCCAGCAGCTTTGTAGTTAGCTTCGATGCTGTCTGCCAGACCTTTACCATAATCGTTATTGGTGTAAGTCATGGCAGCGGTTTTAAATCCGCGTTCCATTAGAATTTCAGCAACGATTTTGCCCTGACGCGCATCAGATGGTGCTGTCCGGAAGAACAGACCGTTATCTTCGACGGTGGTCAGTGCTGGTGATGTAGCAGAAGGCGAGATCATGACAATACCGTTAGCCATAGCAACATTTTGCAAAATAGCGGTTGTCACGCCAGAACAGTCAGCACCAACAATGGCGCTAATGCCTTCGGCTGTGATCAGACGTTCGGCGGTCGCTGATGCGGCCTGTGCATCAATACATGTGGAATCACCGCGAACAGGAACAACGGTCATGCTGTTCATGAAATTGCCAGAATCATTGACTTCTTTCATGGCCAGTTCAGCGCCAGCCGCCATATCAGGGGTGAGGGATTCGATTGGGCCTGTATAACCCAAGATAACGCCAATTTTAACGTCATCTGCGAAAGCCGGTGCAGCAAGTGCCATGCTGAGCGCGGCGGTCATAATTACTTTTTTCATGTGAGTAACCTCCTAGATTAGATTAGGATATTCATAAAACGTGTTTAACCTTTACGCAATAAAATTAGTTTTTTTAAATAATAACATGGCGAATATATCAAATTTGTCTTTGGGTCGGATAATTCCGTAAAATTGGCTGGACAAATAAAATTCTGGTCGTATTCAAAGGACTGGCATGGATTGGCGCAGGCCATGATGATGAAAATATTTATGAAACAAAGATAATGAGGACAAGTCATGGCGCAACAACGTATCCCCGCAACTGTGATAACCGGCTTTTTGGGGGCAGGAAAAACAACACTGATTCGCAACTTGCTTCAGATGGTTGATGGTGATCGTCTGGCCTTGATTATTAATGAGTTTGGCGATATCGGGGTTGATGCGGCGCTAACTAAAGAATGTGGCGCGCCATCTTGTGATGCGGATAGCATCATTGAGCTGGCAAATGGTTGTATCTGTTGCACCGTGGCCGATGATTTTCTGCCAAGCATGGAAGCATTGCTTAACCAGACACCGCCGCCTGACCGTATTATTATCGAAACATCCGGGCTTGCCTTGCCGCAACCGCTGGTACAGGCTTTCCAGTGGCCGGATATTCGCACGCGCGCCATGCTGGATGGGGTAATCACCGTTGTTGATGGCCCGGCGCTAGCAAAAGATCAGGTAGCAAGTGATCTGGCGGCCGTAGAAAACCAGCGCCAGAACGATCCTGAACTGGATCATGACACGCCAATTAATGAACTGTTTCATGATCAGCTGTCGGCCGCTAATATTCTGGTGCTATCCAAAACGGATATGATGACGGACGCGGATAAGCAGAATGTCAAAGCCAAGCTGGGGCGCATGATGACGCAAAACGCCCCGATTGTTGAAACCACTGCTACATCCGCGCCATTATCTGCATTATTCGGATTGGGGCTTGAGGCTGAGGCATTTGAACGGAGCGCTCATACATTGCATGACCACCATCATGAACACGATGATGATCACGACCACGACCACGATCATGACCACGAGCATCACCACGGGCATGACCACGGGCATGATGCTTTTCAAACCGTGATATTATCTATTCCGCCACTGGATACAGCCGAACAGGTTGTTGATGCGATTAAGGAGCTGGCAGAACCGGGGGGCATGCTTCGTGCCAAGGGATTTCTTACCGTCACCGGCAAACGCGCGCCACTGGTTGTACAGGCAGTTGGTAGTCGGGTGGAACATTACTATACCCCAACCGGATCAGCGATGCCGACCGATGATAATGCAGGACAAGGACGTTTAGTTGTCATTGGCCATGCTGGTATGGATGTTGATACATTAGCCAAGCGCACAGGTGGATCAATCACCGGATGACTACCGCCTCAATCACCGCGAGAGCTTCATGCATCTACTTAATATAGAACAATCCGGCGATTTATACGCTAGCGGTGAGGCGGTTGATTTAGGCCAATCGCCTGCTGATATGGTTATTCTGACGGCGGCAGATAGTGAGATTAGCCTGCTGGCAGAAGCCGCCAGCCAATCCGGTTTTGCGGCTAATGATCTACGGCTGGCCAATATCCTTACCTTGTCGCATCCATTTTCCATTGATCTGTATATCCAGAATACGCTATCGCATGCACGGATGATTGTTGTCCGTTTGCTAGGCGGGTCAGGGTACTGGCCATATGGAGTCGAACAATTATCACTTATGGCAAAACAGCATGGCATTATTCTGGCCATGTTGCCGGGGGATGGCCGGGCTGATCCGGAACTGGATCGGTTATCAACATTGCCGCCGGAACAACTGGCACAATTAACGGCATATCTGGATCATGGCGGGATGGCGAATGCGCGCGCCTTGCTTATGGCCATGACCGATATCATGACGGCATCTGATACTGCACCGCCGCCGCGACCATTATTGAAATCCGGATTATACTGGCCGGGGCAAACGCCCGTGGATATGGCAGATATGCAGACCATATGGAACACCGCTATTCCATATCAGACAGAACAACCACCCCCGATAGCGGCGATTGTGTTTTATCGGGCATTGATGCAATCAGGCCAAACAGCACCGGTTGATGCACTGATTAGCGCATTAACAGATCAGGGGGTTTATGCCTTGCCTATATATGCATCTAGTCTGAAAGAAGCCGAATCCGCCGGCATTACGGCTAGCTTGCTAGAACAGGCAGGGGCAGGTGTAATTCTTAACGCGACCAGCTTTGCGGTTTCTGATCCGGTGCAACATAATGGTGATAATGATCAATCGCCGGGGCCATTTGGGGCGGTTAACGCGCCTGTGCTTCAGGTGGTGTTCAGCACCTCAACCAAATCCCAGTGGCAAGATGGCATGGCCGGACTCAACGCGCGTGATCTGGCCATGAATGTTGTCTTGCCTGAACTTGATGGCCGTATTATCAGCCGTGCCGTCGGGTTCAAAACATCCCCTGTCAAAGACACGCTAACCGAAGCAATGGTAAGCCGGTATGAAGCCGAACCTGATCGTGCGGAATGGGTGGCCAGACTAGCTAAGAACTGGTTGATGCTATCACAAAAACCGCGTGATCAGATACGGCTGGCCATGGTCATGGCCAATTATCCTAATCGTGATGGCCGTCTGGCGAACGGGGTTGGGCTTGATACGCCGGCAAGCGCATTAACCGTGATGTGGCGACTTGAGGCCGAAGGATATCATATTGCCGATTGTCCAAGCGATACCAGAACATTGATGGATGCCATTAAATCGCGGCCAACCAATAGCGGAATTGCTGGCCGGCAGGTAGATGCGTGGATGCCGCTGGCCGATTATAAAGCGTGTTTTGCAGCGTTGCCGGCGTCCGTTCAACAGCTGATCACAGAACGCTGGGGGATGCCGGAAGCAGACCCCATGATAGGCATGATGCCGGATGTGGCCAAACAGGGTTTTGCCTTGCCGGTTGTGATGATGGGGCATGTTGCCATCGCTATTCAACCGGCGCGCGGATATAACATTGATCCGAAAGCCAGTTATCATTCTCCGGATTTGCCGCCACCGCATCATTATCTGGCCTTTTATTTCTGGTGCCGTCATGATTTTCATGTCGATGCCGTGATCCATCTGGGCAAGCATGGCAATCTGGAATGGTTGCCGGGGAAAGCATTAGCGCTTGATGCGGATTGTCTGCCAGAAATATGTCTGGGGCCAATGCCGCATTTTTATCCGTTTATTGTTAATGATCCGGGTGAGGGCAGTCAGGCAAAAAGGCGAAGCGCGGCGGTCATTATTGATCACTTGACCCCACCTATGACGCTGGCCGATAGCCATGGCGTGATGGCCGAATTGGAAGCCAGCATGGACGAGTATTATGAGGCGGTGGGTGTCGATACGCGGCGCACATCGGCGTTGATGGATGATATTCTATCTCATGCAGAACTGGCTGGACTGGCAACGGATTGTGGCATTAATGCCCATGACAGCAATGATGAAAAGCTGCAAAAACTGGATAATTATCTTTGTGATATCAAGGATATGCAGATCAGGGATGGGCTACATATTTTTGGCCAGCTAGCCGATCACGAACAGCAAACAGGTCTGTTAACCGCCATTATGCGAATCCCGCGCGGGGATGGATCAGGCGATGGGCAGTCTATCCTGCGGACGCTTGCCGCGGATATTCTGCCAATGGCCGAAGGCTTTGACCCGCTTACCACTGATCGCGCTTTGCCGTGGGAATGGGATAAACCGGCGGTACTGGATCGCGATGAATGGGGCATCTGGCGCAGTCATGGTGATGTGGTTGAACGACTAAACGCGCTGGCGGTTGAGCTTATCGCTGGCCGTGAGTATCCGCTGGATAGCTGGGCAAATACCAGATTAGTTCTGGATAGTGCCTTGCCGTTGATCCGGTCAGCAGTTATCCAGTCGCCGGAAAAAGAGCTATATTATCTGATGCGCGGGCTGGCTGGTGGATATGTGCCAGCCGGTGCATCAGGCGCCCCAACACGCGGCAAACCAGAAGTCTTGCCCACTGGCCGCAATTTCTTTTCTGTTGATACCAGAGCAGTTCCATCACCAGTGGCGTGGCGGATAGGCTGGGCATCGGCGCATGCGCTCCTTGATCGGTATGTGCAGGATCATGGCGATTATCCGGCGGCTATTGTTCTGTCTGTATGGGGGACGGCAAATATGCGCACTGGCGGTGATGATCTGGCGCAAGCGCTGGCCTTGATGGGTGTTGAACCCAAATGGGATAGCGCCAGCCGCCGTGTCACCGGTTTTGATGTCATGCCGGTTAGCGTGCTTGGCCGCCCGCGTGTAGATGTGACCTTGCGGGCATCGGGGTTTTTCCGTGATGCGTTTCCGGCACAGATTGCGCTGTTTGATAAAGCCGTGCGAGCAGTGGCCAGTCTTGATGAGCCAGAGACCGATAATCCATTAGCCGCAAGATGGCGGCATGATCGTGATGAGCTGACAGCAAAAGGCATGACAGAAACCGATGCCGCGCGCCATGCCAGTTTTCGCGTATTCAGCGCCATGCCGGGGGCGTATGGGGCAGGCATGCAGACATTGATTGACGAAGGCATCTGGGATAGTCGTGCGGATTTTGCCGAAACTTTTATCCAGTGGGGCGGTTATGCCTATGGTGAGGATAACGAAGGCGTGGCTGATCATGCGGGATTAACCCGCCGGCTGAAACATACAGACGCGGTTCTGCATAATCAGGATAACCGTGAACATGATATTCTGGATTCGGATGATTATTATCAATTTGCAGGCGGACTGGCGGCAACGGTGGCTGTGCTGAAAGGTCAGGATGTGCCGGTATATATGGGTGATCATGCGCTGGCCGAACGTCCTCAAATCAGAAGTCTGGCCGAAGAAATATCGCGGGTAGTTCGTGGCCGTGCGTCTAACCCAAAATGGATCAAAGGCGTGATGCGTCATGGCTATAAGGGCGCGTTTGAAATGGCCGCAACGCTGGATTATCTGTTTGCTTTTGCCGCAACAACCAGACAGGTTGAAGATCATCATTTTGAAGCGTTGTTTGATGGCTGGGTCGAAAACGAGGATGTAGCGCAATTCCTCAAAGAAGAAAATCCGGATGCGTGGCAGGATATTCTGAACCGGTTTCAGGAAGCGATTGATCGCGGATTGTGGCACCCCAGACGGAACGCCACAGGGGAAACATTGATGAAAGCAGAAAAAATATAGCAACTCAGAACAAATCAGGCCACAATAGATACATGCCCGTGTAAGTGACAAATGAGGATAACATGACAGATCAAGATGATGATATCAGCCGCCATAATTCCAAAATGGCCAAGAAAAAAGCCGCGCGTGACCGGATTATGTCCACGAAAACCGAAGAAAAAGGATTGATCATTGTTCATACCGGCAAAGGTAAGGGCAAATCATCGGCGGCGTTTGGCATGGTGTTTCGCTGTATTGCCCATGGTCTGCCGTCTGCGGTTGTGCAGTTTATCAAGGGCGGGTTATCCACCGGTGAACGTGATCTGATCATGGCGACATTTTCCGATATTTGCGCGTTTCATACCATGGGTGAGGGCTTTACATGGGAAACGCAGGATAAAGAACGCGATATCGCCGCCGCCACCGCCGCGTGGGAAAAAGCTAAAGAGCTAATCCGGAGTGGCGAGCATCATCTGGTGCTGCTGGATGAAATCAATATTGCCATGCGATACGGATATATTGACACAGACGAAGTAATTGCGTTTCTGAAAACCGAAAAACCGGAAATGACCCATGTTATCCTGACTGGCCGTAACGCTAGCGATGAGCTGATAGAATGCGCTGATCTGGTGACAGAAATGACACTGGTCAAGCATCCCTTCCGTTCCGGTATCAAGGCGCAAATCGGGGTGGAATACTAATCATGACGGCCAGCATCATGGTTCAGGGCGCTGGCTCAAATGTGGGTAAATCCGTGCTTGTTGCCGGATTATGCCGCTATTTTTCCAGTCAGGGCTTAACGGTGATGCCGTTCAAGCCGCAAAACATGTCAAATAACGCGGCCGTAACCAGCGATCATGGCGAAATTGGCAGAGCGCAGGCATTGCAGGCACGCGCCGCCAGAGCCGCCCCGATATCAGATATGAATCCGGTTTTGTTAAAACCTGAAACCGATACCGGCGCCCAGATCATTGTTCAGGGTGCGCGTTATGGCACAATGCGTGCCGCCGAATATGGCCAGCATAAAGCCAGTCTGATGCCTAAAGTCATGGAAAGTTATGCCCGACTGGAAGCCAGAGCTGATCTGGTGATTATCGAAGGCGCAGGAAGCCCGGCGGAAGTCAATTTGCGGCAAGGTGATCTGGCCAATATGGGGTTCGCAGAAGAAGCCGATGTGCCGGTGATACTGGTCGGTGATATTGATCGTGGCGGTGTTATTGCCTCGCTGGTCGGGACGCATGCGGTGCTTGAGCCGTCAGAAAAACAGCGGATCAAAGGTTTTCTTATTAATAAATTTCGTGGTGATACCAGCCTTTTTGCCGATGGAATGGATATTATATCTGATCGCACAGGTTGGCTGGGGCTGGGCATTTTGCCATGGTTCGGGGCGGCGGCGCGATTGCCAGCCGAAGATATCCTTGATCTGGAAACCAAATCCAGCCAGTCCAGCAATCGGGACAGCTATCATGTGGCCGTGCCAGTGATCCGGCGTATTGCCAATTTTGATGATCTTGATCCATTAAGCCAAGACCCCAGCTTTCGGGTGACGCTGGTAAAACCGGGTGAACCGTTGCCGCTTGATGCTGATCTGGTGTTATTGCCCGGATCAAAATCAACGATTGCTGATCTGCAATTCTTGCGCGAGCAGGGGTGGGATCAAGACCTGATGACCTTGCGGCGACATGGTAAGGCAGTGATCGGGTTATGCGGCGGCTATCAGATGCTGGGCAAATATATTCATGATCCGGACGGCATAGAGGGTGTGGCTGGCAGTGTTGATGGATTGGGATTGCTGGATATTGAAACCACATTGACCGAACAGAAAACCCTGACCCACACGACAGGCATCGAAACCCGAACAGGTGCCGCTATTTCCGGATATGAAATCCACCTTGGCCAGACAACCGGTGCTGATACCGCACAGCCCATGGTGCATCATATTGAGGGGCGTGATGGCATTAATGTGGATGGTGCGATCAGCCCGGACGGACAAGTTGCCGGATGCTATATGCACGGGCTTTTTGCCAGTGACACATTCCGATCGGCATGGCTAAACCGGCATGGTAAGGCATCCAGCCAGATTGTTTTTGATCAACAAATAGATACCACTCTGGATCAGCTAGCCAATCATCTGGCCGCACATGCTGATCTGGATGCTATCGCGCGTATTGCCGGACTTTAATTCATCATTACCAGCTGATATGCCATAGCCCGATTGCCAGTAATCCCATGATCATAATGGCGGTGACGCGCCATAAATAGCCAAGCGCCGCATAGATATCTTTATGGTCGGCGATGCGTCCGGCTGGATTAAGCGGCGCATCTGTTGACATTCTGGCACCGTATTTTCTGGGGCCTGCAAGCACAATATTCAACGCGCCAGCCATGGCCGCTTCTGGCCAGCCCGCATTGGGTGAACGGTGATATCCGGCATCACGCCACATGATACGCATGGCACGCCATGCGATGTAAGGGCGCGGTAAAAACGCGGCCAGAACAATCAACCCACCAGTTAATCGGGCAGGGATCAGATTAGCCAGATCATCAAGCCGTGCCGCCCCCCAGCCAAAGGCCAGCCAGCGAGCAGATTTATAGCCAATCATGCTATCGGCAGTATTGATCATTTTATAGCCAATGATCCCCGGCAGTCCGAATAACAGATAATAACATGCCGGTGCTACAACACCGTCAGACAGATTTTCTGCGGTGGTTTCAATGCTGGCACGACAGATTGCCGGAGCATCCAGTTGGTCAGGATTACGCCCGACAATCATGGAAACCGCATGGCGGGCGGCGGTGAGGTCATCATCTGTCGGGGCATTTGTAAAAGCATCTGTCAGGGCATTGGCCACTTGGCGGACATGCTGATCCAGACTACGGCCAGCTAGTAATATGGTGACAATCACCGTTTCCAGTATGATCACCGGCCATAAATAGCCCCATAGATAGCCATGCATAAACGCCCCAGCTATCCGGCCTAACGCGGCTAATCCAGCGCCTATCAGGGCGGCAATCATAACCAGCAGGAATATAGCAATCACCCCGTATATGCGGCGGCCATAACCGGTGGCGCGGGAAGAATGCCATGATGTGCTGAATATATTGATTAGTCGGCCGAACAGAACTACGGGATGCGGCAGATATCGCCATAATATATCCGGCTCACCAATGATGGCATCAATAATCAAGGCAATAGCCAGAATTATTGCCCGCATAGCAAACGCTAACGGGATGGCATAGATCAGAATGGTGGCAACGATATTCATATCTTCCTTTATAATTTGATTGCTGATAAATCCAATCCATATTATATCAAAGTTATTGGGTTCCTTGTTTGACAAGGTGGAAATGATCTTGGTGCGGCGGACTCACAAGACAGTGAGAGTCAGAGCCAAGGCCCGTTGCTAATATTGTGGTGCGGAATGCAAGCCAAGCATATATGGCTGTATCCGGAACCAGTATGAGCATATCCACCTTTCACTGACATTGACCTGATAGGATGAAAGGATAACACCATGATATTTATGAAATCAGCATCTCCTAAATTGCTTGGGGCAAAATTGTTCGGGATGGGGCTAGTAATCCTGATGCCGAAACTGGCCTTCGCCCATCTGGGGCATATTGGTGATCTGGCCGGTCATGGTCATTTGATCGGGGTGGCCGGATTAGCGGCCGCTGGTGCTGGTGCGGTATTATGGGGCGTATTGCGTGGCGGCAAAAATGAAGCTGGTGATGACACAGACGAGGCGATTGAAACGGCCAGTGCTGGCGTTGATGCTGGTGCTGATGCTGGTGTTGGCGTTGATGCCGTGCCTGAAAAGAGCGCCTGAATTGAAAATAACCGCATATCATATTTTTACATCTTAGAGGATTATCATGTCACAATCAGAACAGTCAAAAACCAGCCAGCCTAAATACGGGGTCATGATATGTGGTCATGGCAGTAGATCAAAATCAGCTGTTGCCGAATTTGCTGTTCTGTCTGAAAAATTGCCAGCATATTTTCCTGATTGGCCGGTAGAATACGGATATCTGGAATTCGCCACGCCGGTGATTAAAACCGGTCTGGATAAATTGCGTGAACAGGGCGTGAATCATGTGCTGGCCATACCGGGCATGCTGTTTGCCGCCGGTCATGCAAAAAATGATATTCCGTCGGTGCTTAATACTTACGCTAGCCAGAATGATATCACGATACAATATGGGCGTGAGCTTGCCATTGATCTGAAAATGCTGAAAGCCGCCGGTGATCGCGTAACAGAAGCATTGGATGCAGCCGATAAAGCCGAAGGCGTTGTTGAACGCCATGATACCTGTCTGGTGGTGATTGGCCGGGGATCATCTGATCCTGATGCTAATTCAAATGTTGCCAAGGTAGCGCGGATGCTGGTCGAAAGCCTTGGGCTAGGCTGGTGCGAAACCGGATTTTCCGGTGTGACTTTCCCGCTGGTTGAGCCCTGTCTTGAAAATGTCACCAAGCTGGGCTTCAAGCGCATTGTGGTATTCCCGTATTTTCTGTTTTCGGGCATTCTGATTGACCGGATTTACGGCTTTACCGATGCCGTGGCTGACCGTCATCCGGATGTATCTTTCGTTAAGGCCGGATATCTGAACGACCATGATCAGGTCATCGAAACCTTTGTTGAACGGGTACATGAAATTCTGAACGGATCAAATAATATGAACTGTTCGATGTGTAAATATCGCACCGCTGTTCTGGGTTTTGAGGACGAAGTGGGTTTGCCGCAGGAAAGCCATCATCACCATGTTGAGGGCATGGGCGTGTCAGCCCCCGGAAGCAATGTTGAGGATTGTCAGCTATGTACCACATTCTGCACCGGTGAATGCCGGTTGAATATGGATCAGCACCATCACCACCATGACCATTCGCATGATCACGGGCATGATCATGACCATTCGCATGATCACCATCATCACCCCTATCCGCAAGCGGATCATCCGCTGGGTCCAAAATCAGTGCTGAACAGGCCAAAAGACAAAAACTGATGCCAGAACGCTTTGATTATATCAAGGACCCTGAAGCGATTTATGCGCAATCCTTTGAGCGGGTGCGCGCGGCGGTACCATCACTGGCTGATCTGCCACCGGTACTGGCGGCGCTGGTTGAACGGATTATTCATGCTTCTGCTATGCCGGATGTTATTAATGATCTGGTCTGGTCGGATGATGTGGTGGAACGCGCGGTGACAAGCTTGCGGCAGGGCAAGCCTGTTATTTGTGATTGTCAGATGGTGGCATCCGGCATTACCGCCAGATTTCTACCTGCTGACAATCCGGTTATTGTTACGCTTAATCATGATGATGTTGCGGCTGAGGCAAAAACGCTGGCGACCACACGATCAGCGGCGGCGGTTAATCGCTGGCTTCCGGATATTGAAGGGGCAGTGGTTGCATTCGGTAATGCGCCAACAGCTTTATTTCACTTACTAGAACAGCTGGCATCAGGCTGGCCAAAACCGGCGGCAATACTTGGTTTTCCGGTGGGGTTTGTTGGTGCTACCGAATCTAAAGACGCGTTAATATCTGCTAATTGTGGCACGCCCTATATCACCCTAACCGGCCGTCGTGGTGGGTCTGCAATGGCGGCGGCGGCGGTTAATGCGCTGGCTATCATAGCCGCATCCGGTATTGGGGATGACGCATGATCTGGCTTGATATTTTCGGGGTGAGTGAGGCTGGGTTGAATAGCTTATCCGCTGATCAGATCACGCGGCTGACATCCGCGCGGCATATTATTGCACCGGATCGGCATATCGCCGCCGTTAAGCAATTAAGACAGGATCAACCTCAAGCCGGAGATGCAACCGTTGAGATCATCACATGGCCAAGTCCCTTTAGCCGGATTTATGACATGCTTGCCCGCTGGCGCGGTGAACCAACAGTGATACTCGCAACAGGTGATCCGTTATGGTATGGCGCAGGGAGCAGCATCGTTACCCGTATTCCGCTGAATGAAATGCGGATAGAACCAGCGGTGTCCGGCTTCCAGCTTGCGGCTAGCCGGATGGGTTGGCCAATGGCACATGTTCATGCCATGACATTACACGGCCGGCCGGTGGAAATGATCAGAGCGGCGATTATGCCATCAGCGCATCTGTTGATATTGGCTGATAGCGCGGATACCCCGCAACAGGCGGCAGAACAGCTGATAGAAATGGGGGCAGGTGCCGCAAAAATGACGGCTCTAGCCTATATTGGCGGCCAGCAAGAAGCCAGATATGACGGTACCGCGTATGACTGGGCAAAAATACCGCCACAAGTAGCTGATTTTCATGTGCTGGCGGTGGCTTGTCCAGATTATCTGGAAGGATTCTATCCATCAGCTCCGGGGCTGGCGGATGGCGCCTATGAAAGTGACGGAAAGCTGACAAAATCTGATATACGGGCAATCACGCTAGCGCGATTAAAACCGGTATCCGGACAATTGCTATGGGATTTGGGATGCGGGTCGGGATCAATAGGCATCGAATGGATGCGCGCCGCCGCCCATGCACGTGCCATAGGGGTTGAGCTACGGGACGACCGGCTAGCTGTGGCTAAATCCAATGCCATCAAACTAGGCGTGCCTAAATGGGCTGGCGTGATCGGGGAAAATATGCCCCTTGCAGCAGAACTGGAACAACCTGATGCGGTATTTATCGGGGGCGGGTTAAGCCGTGATCTGGCTGAACTGGTCATGCGGCGGCTAACATCTGGCGGCCGGTTAGTGGTTAATGCCGTGACGCTGGAAAGCGAAGCTATCCTGCTAGGGTTACATCACCATCATGGCGGCAGGCTGGTACGGATTGCGGTTAGTCATGCTGAACCGGTTGGCCCCTATCATGGTTGGCGCAGTGCTATGCCGGTGACGCAATGGGTGTGGGAAAAAGGAACAGAAAAATGAACATCAAAAAAGGCCGGTTATTCGGGGTTGGAACAGGCCCCGGTGATCCGGAATTAGTCACCCGGAAAGCATGGCGCATCGTCAGTGAGGTGAGCGTAGTTGCCTATCCTGCTCCTGATAGCGGTGACAGCTTTTCGCGGCAAATCATGGCAGATGCTATTCGCCCAGACGCGATTGAGGTGCCGATTGTTATTCCTATGGTATCTGGCCGTGCACCAGCGCAAGCGATATATGACGCGGCGGCAGAAACATTGCTGGATCACTTGAACGCTGGCCGTGATGTAGCGGTATTATGCGAAGGCGATCCGTTATTTTATGGCTCATTCATGTATCTTCTGGCGCGACTTCGGGATGAAGTCGAGGTTGAAATGATTGCTGGTGTATCATCGCTTGTTGCGTCTGCTTCGGCGGCTCTCCGGCCATTAGCGGCACGGATGGATGTATTGACGGTGCTTGCCGCGCCGCTGGATAATGACCGGTTGCGTGATGCAATGGCGGCATCGGAATCAGTGGTTATTATAAAACTTGGCCGCCATCTGGACAGATTGCGAGGGTTGATTGCTGATCTGGGGTTGATGGATCATGCGATTTATATCAGCCATGCCAGCTTGCCGCATCAACAAGTCATGCCGTTAAAGGATGCGCCAATAGATGCGCCTTATTTTTCCATGATATTGATCTATAAAGGAAGCGATCCATGGATAGCGTGACCAGCAAAGATATGCCCATTCCAGTTTTAATCAGCATGACCAGACATGGTGCTGAACTGGCACGCCAGCTGATTGCCGCCCATGATTTATCATGGCATGCCAGAACAGACAGCTTTGATGCGGGTGATATCATGCCGGATCATGTGTTTGATAAAACCGTGCCACATATCCAAGACTGCTTTGCCGCCGGATTTCCGGTTATCGGGATTTGTTCTGCCGGAATTCTTATCCGTGCAATCGCCGGACAGCTGGCTGATAAATGGGCGGAACCGCCGGTGATATCTATTGCTGATGATGGCTCAAGCGTCATTCCCTTGCTGGGCGGGCATCATGGCGGCAATATGCTGGCACAGATGCTGGCACAATCCACCGGCGGCAAGGCGGCGGTCACAACAGCTGGTGATATCCGGCTGGGGGTCAGTCTGGATCAACCGCCAATGCCGTTTGTGCTGGCTGATCCATCTGGTGCCGCATCAATAATGGCGCGGCTCAATGATGGCGCTACATTCCGGCTTATGTCTGATCTGCCAGACGATCACTATTCAGACATTGCAGCGGCATGGCATGACTGGCTAGCACCAATGTCACGGCAGTCAGGTATAAAGCCATCAGGCGAAGATGCTGAGATATCAATTATTCTATCGCTACGGCCACAGCCATCATCGCCGCATGCCTTGATCTATCATCCGCGTCTGGCCTGTTTGGGGGTGGGGGCATCACGCCATTGCCCGCCGGATGAAATGGCAGAACTGGTATCCGGGTTGCTGGCTGATCATGACTTATCGCCACATATTATCGCCGGTATATATAGCGTTGATCTGAAAGCAGATGAACCAGCGATGCTAGAGTTGGCTAATGATCTGAATGTCCCGTTACGGTTTTATCCGGCGGCATATCTGGAAATGGAAACGCCGCGTGTGGCAGAACCGTCACAGGTTGTTTTTGATGAAATTGGCACTCATAGCGTGGCTGAGGCTTCTGCACTTGCGGCGGCTGGTGCTGATGGTGTTATGATTGCCGGCAAACGAAAAACCGCACATGCCACCGCCGCGCTGGCGATCAGTCTGGATAGCGTTAAGCAGGGGCAGAATAGCACTCCGCGTGGACAGGTGATGCTAGTCGGTATTGGCCCCGGACAATCGGCATGGCGAACCCCGGAAGCCACGGCCATGATCCGCAATGCTGATGAGCTGGTGGGATATCATCTTTATATTGATCTGCTTGGTGCTATTGCGGCTGATAAACCACGTGCTGATTATGCGCTGGGGCAAGAAGAAGACCGTTGCCGCTATGCACTGGAAGAAGCAGGCAAAGGCCGCAATATGGCCATTATCTGTTCCGGTGATGCGGGCATATATGCCATGGGCGCGCTAGTATTTGAGCTGCTTGATAGAGATCAAAATGATGGCGGGGTTTCTGATGTGGCCAGACGTGTTGCGGTTGGCTCTGCTCCTGGTGTGTCTGCTCTGCAAGCCGCCGCCGCCCGATCAGGTGCGTTACTTGGCCATGATTTCTGCACCATTTCCCTGTCTGATCTGCTGACCCCCTGGGAGCATATCGAAAACCGTATTCACGCCGCTGCCAAAGGTGATTTTGTTATTGCGTTTTATAATCCGGTATCACGCCGCCGCCGGATAGGGCTTGCCAAGGCAAGGGATATATTGCTGCAACACCGGCCTGCTGACACGCCGGTTGTTCTGGCATCTAATCTGGGGCGACCCGAAGAACAGGTGCATTACCGGACACTGGCCGAACTCGAAGTCGATGAGGTGGATATGCTGACGGTGGTTATGGTTGGTTCATCTGCATCAAAGTGCTTTCAGCGCGGCACTGGCAAAGCGGTTTATACACCACGCGGATATGCAAAACGCATTGATGAAAACAAACATAATACATAGAGGGTAATACAATGACCGTATTTTTTATTGGCGCAGGCCCCGGTGATCCTGACCTTATTACCATTAAGGGGCGTGATTTGATCCGCCGGTGCCAGACATGTCTTTATGCCGGATCATTAGTCCCCGAAGCAGTGGTGGCAGAAAGTCAGGCCGAAACCATCATGGATACCGCATCAATGACGCTGGATGATATTATGTCAGTGATTACCACCGCCCATGCAGACGGCCATGATATCGCCAGAGTACATTCGGGTGATCCGTCGCTTTATGGTGCGATAGCCGAACAGATTAGGCGATTAAAAACACATGATATCGATTATAAAATTATCCCCGGTGTTCCGGCATATGCGGCGGCGGCGGCAGAAATGGGTATTGAGCTGACCATACCAGAAGTCACCCAGAGCATTATTCTGACAAGAACAGCCATGAAATCATCGCCTATGCCCGAAGGCGAAGAACTGGAAAATCTGGCACGAACCAAAGCGACGCTGGCTATCCATCTGTCCGTGCGGAATTTGCGGGAAATCGAACAGGTGCTGGCACCGGTTTACGGAGCAGAATGTCCGGTGGTCATCGCCTATCGCGTGGGCTGGCCAGATCAGCAGTTTTTATATGGCACTTTGTCCAATATCCGTAAAAAAGTCATGGAAGCCAAAATTACCCGAACCGCGTTGATATTTGTCGGGCGGGGATTGAACCATGATGATGCGTTCAGGGATTCCGCGCTGTATGATAAAGATCATGTTCATGTGTTGCGGGTTAAACGTGGTAATAAGGATGAACGCGGAGAATAGGCGTTATGCCGCCGCGATCAGATGCGCGTATGATCCGAAAACAGTACCATTAACCAGCCCCATTTGACCGCAATCAGCGCCCTGTTTATCATGGGCATGAAACAATGGCTGGCCATTTTCAATCAATGCTGTGGTGTAATGAAACTCATGCCCATAGGCTAGTTGCGGCAGGGGCAGATCAGCCAGTCGAGTGAGTTTCCGATAACCCAGATGAAGCGATTTTCTGGCAAAGCTGGTGGTCAGATCAAGCAAACCTGTCATGGGATAGGATTGTCCATCGGCATCAATAATGGCTTCCCCTAAAATCATGTAACCGCCACATTCCCCATAGATATGCACCTGTTTTTTGGCCGCGCTGATCAGGCTGGATTTCATGCGGTTGGCATTAGCCAGTATATGAAGCGATAATTCCGGATAACCGCCGGGCAGATAAATCATATCAGCATTAGCATCTGCGGCTTCGTCTGCGCATGGCGAAAAAGGAATAATTTCAGCACCTTGCCGTTGCCAGCTTTCTATCAGATGCCGGTAAGAAAATGCAAAACCCTTATCCATAGCCATGGCAATTCGCTGTGCAGGTGGTGCCATAGGTTCAATCATATGATGGGGCGGCGGTTTATTGAGTGGGGCGGATATCGCAGCAAGCTGTGCCAGATCAACATGATCAGCCACGGTTTTTGCCATTTGTTTTATGATACCATCAAGCGTGCCATTAGCAGATAATTCTGCCGCTTGGACAAGCCCTAAATGACGGGCGGGCAAGGTTAGTTGGGCATCATCCGGTAAGGCGCCAAGGACCGGAATATCTGCATCCTGCATGGCTTGCTCAATCATAGTCTGGTGGCGGGTGCTACGGCACCGGTTCAGGATAACGCCAGCAATATGCGCTGGATGATCAGCCTGCCCAAGAACATGTCGGCATCCGCTTGCTATCAATGCGGCGGTTTCGGCCTGTGCGCGGACATCCATAATCAGGATAAGCGGAAGGTTCAGGATAGCGGCTAGTCGCGCGGTGCTTGCGGTGCCGCCATCGGCCACGCCCATCGCGCCTTCAACAATCAGCAGATCACCATCAGCACCTGCCGCCAGATGCCGGATCAATTCTGGCCGCATGGCATAGCTATCCAGATTGAGCCCATGCTGGCCAGTGGCGGCATCATGAAAGCCGGGGTCAATATAATCAGGCCCTGATTTAGCAGAACAGACCGCATAGCCATGATTGCGCATGGCGGCAAGCAGTCCTAGTGTAATCAGCGTTTTGCCGCATCCGGATGCGGTTGCCGTCAGCGCAAGTCCATTGGTTGCCATCAGGCGCTATCTTCGCGTTGGCGTGTGCCAAGCGGATCAGTATTGCGCGGCGGTATGCCTTTCATCTGGCTTATCCAGTCAAGGCATTGGCGCATGCGTACCACCTCACCAACCGCAATAATGGCTGGCGGGGTAATGTTATGATCCAGCACATCCTGAGGGGCTTGCCCAAGTGTAGTTTCCAATACGGTCATATTGGGCAGACTGGCATTGCTGACAACAGCAACCGGTTCAGATGATTTGCGGCCAGCATTGATTAGATTTGCGCAAATTTCAGGCAGGTGTTTTATGGCCATATACATGACAATGACCTGACTGCCATCCGCAATACCCTGCCAGTTGACCGCAGATGGGGCAAGGCCGGTGCGATCATGGCCGGTAAGGAACGTCACCGCCTGATTAACATCTCGATGCGTCACCGGAATACCAGCATAGGCAAGTCCACCAATACCAGCCGAAATACCGGGCAGGATTCGCAAAGGGATATTCGCCTGTACCAGCGTTTGTGCTTCTTCGCCGCCACGACCGAAAACAAACGGATCACCGCCTTTAAGTCGTAAAACGCGCATGCCCTGTTGTGCCAGCTCAATCAGCCGGATAGAAATATCACGTTGTTTGGGGGATGGTTTGCCGCCACGCTTACCAGCATATTCAATGGTAGCCCCCGGCCGCACCCAATCCAGTATGCGCGAATCAATCAGCGCATCATAAATAACAACATCCGCCTGTTGCAATGCGTTAAGCACATGCAATGTCACCAATCCCGGATCACCGGGGCCGGCACCGGCCAGCCATACCCATCCGGGCTGAAACTCAGGCCAGTTCTCACCTGTGATGGCAGGTAAGGGTGTTCCGGATAATGGCTGTTGCGATGATGTCATGACAACATGGATTCCTTTTCCATTTTAAGGCATGATACGATAGATCGATATCATGGATAGTCTTACATTATAATGCAACAGACACTGAAAACAACACTTCGCTTTGGCTGGACAACCGGAACATGTGCAACGGCGTCTGTCTATGCCGCTTATACGGCAATGGTGACAGGAACATTTCCTGAAACCGTCACCATTGATACTCCATCCGGCAAAGCGGCAACACTTGATATCACTTACACTGCCGCCGATGGGATCAGCTTTTCCGCAGGCGTGATTAAGGATGCTGGCGATGATCCGGATGTCACACACGGCGCAGAAATCAGAGCCACGGTAACCAAGGCCAAGAATGGGGCAGGCGTGATTTTTCATGGCGGCGAAGGCGTTGGCGTGGTGACACGGCCGGGGCTTCCTATTGCTGTGGGTGAGCCTGCTATCAATCCGGTTCCCAGAAAAATGATGTGCGATATTATTAACAGTCTGGCAGAAAATACCGGCGGGCCGTCAGATATTGAAATAACGATTGCTGTCCCGAATGGTAGGGCATTGGCCGAAAAGACATGGAATCCCCGATTAGGTATTGTTGATGGCATATCTATTCTGGGAACAACTGGCGTTGTCCGGCCGTTTTCCTGTTCGGCATGGATAGCATCTATTCATCGCGGCATTGATGTTGCTGGTGCTAATGCGCTGGATCATATTGCCGGATCAACTGGTGCCACCTCAGAAAAAACCGTGCAACAGAAATATCAGCTACCAACCATTGCATTAATTGATATGGGTGATTTTGTTGGCGGCATGCTCAAATACTTGCGCCGGCATCCGGTCAAACGGCTAACAGTGGCTGGCGGATTTGGCAAGATGATCAAATTGGCACAAGGCGCAACGGATTTGCATTCTGCCCGAAGCCAGATTGATTTTGATAAACTGGCAATACTGGCCAATCAGCTGGGGATTACGACAGACGGCATTGCCACGGCCAATTCTGCGCTGGATGTTGCGACCATGCTTGGCGCTGATGATCGCGTAACACTGGCCACGGCTATTGCGCGGTCAGCGATGGCAACCTGTCGTGATATGATCGGCAAAACCCCGACCACGCTTGGGGTGATGATTGTTGATCGTGAGGGGAAAATCCTGTCCGAAGTGGATGAGTTGTGACTGCACATATCCTGAACCCGAATATCCTGATTTTGGGCGGCACGCGTGAAGCGCGGCAATTGGCCAATCATGCCGCCGCGCATGGCTGGAACGCGCGGCTTTCGCTGGCTGGCGTGACGCCAACCCCAATTGCGGTTGATCTGGATATTCGCTATGGCGGCTTTGGCGGGGTGGATGGATTGGCAAGATATTTAAACGAATATGGCATCACGCATCTGGTTGATGCGACCCATCCCTATGCCGCCCGTATGACCGCCCATGCGGTGAAAGCGGCTGAACTGGCTGGAACGCAACGGTTAACGCTTTGGCGACCAGCATGGCAGGCGGCGGCAAAGGATAACTGGACAGAATATCAAACCATGGCAGAACTTTATGCCAGTGTTCCGGATAACGCGCATCTGTTTCTGGCGGCAGGGCAGGAAGGCATAGCCGCGCTTCCGGCTGATCACCGCTACCAGATCACGGCACGGGCGCTAAAATCGCCAGATACAAATGCCCGTATTCATTTTATAGCGGCGTTACCACAAGCAGAAATGGCAGACGAAAAGCATTTGCTGGAACAGCTGGGCATCACGCATCTGGTGGTCAAGAATGCTGGCGGATCGGCATCATTTGCCAAGATTCTGGCGGCGCGTGAATTAGGATTGCCGGTGTTGATGCTGGCTCGTCCGGCATCACCACCGCCGCCATGTTATGCAACACTTGATGCGGTGATTGCGGCCTTATCCGAATAGCAGAAAAAACAGGATCAGGCCGGTTGAAGACTAGCCACCGCATCAGCTATGCGTGTCATGGCTTTTTCCAAATCGTCGGTGGATGACGCATAGGATATGCGGATATAGCCGGACATGGCAAAAGACGACCCGGGGATAACAACAACATTAGCCTTGCTTAGAATGAATTGGCAAAAATCCATATCATGATGCAGTATCTGGCCATCAGCAGTTTTCCAGCCCTGACAATTTTGCCATGAAGCAAACACATAAAACGCGCCTTCGGGGGTGTCCGTGGTCAACCCGTTCATCGCCCGAATATGACGGCAAACCAGATCACGCCGTTGCTGGAAGATATCTTTATGTGTTGCCAATACGGATTGATCACCGGTAATCGCGGCCAGTGCGGCGGCTTGTGCTATGGTTGTTGTCCCCGAAGTGCCTTGTGCCTGAACGGCGGTCATGGCGGCAATCAATGGCGTTGCACCCACGCCATAACCCAACCGCCATCCGGTCATGGCATATGATTTGGACACGCCGCTGACAATCAATGTCCGATCAGCGATATCCGGCAGGGCATCGGCCACCGAAACAAATTGACCAGAATAGACAATATGCTCATAAATCTCATCACTCAGCAACATGGCCTGCGGATGGGATTTGATCAGATCACCAATTCCGCGCAAAGCGTCTGCTGAAAGAATAGCACCAGATGGATTATTTGGTGAATTGATCATCAGCCATCGGGTGCGCGGTGTCATGGCGGCGGCGATCTGATCCAGATCAGGTTGGAATTGCCGCGTGCCATCCGTGGCAACAATCACCGGAATACCGCCACATAACCGGACAATATCGGCATAGGATGTCCAGAAAGGGGCAAGCATAATCACCTCATCCCCCGGATTGACGCTGGCTAGCATGGCATTAAGCAATGTGTATTTTGATCCGCTGGAAACCAGAACATGTTCTGGTCGCCGTAAAGTGCCGCCACGGCCATCATATAACGCGGCTATAGCCGCCCGTAACGCCGGCTTTCCGGCAATAGGCGGGTAATGGGTATCATGATCATTTATTGCGGCAATCGCGGCATCATTAGCATGATCAGGAGTGTCAAAATCTGGCTCACCAATGCCCAGATTGATCACGTCATGGCCAGCGGCTTGCCGTTGTCTGGCGGCTTCGCTCATCACAACTATTTCTGATACTTTGACTTCTGCCAGACGATCTGCTTTGACAAACTCAGTCATCTGTACGCTCCCATGCTTTTAGCTCATCGGCGGTAACGCCATACTCGGCTATTGCCGCATCCGGTGTGATATAGCCGCGCCGTAAATCACGTCTGACCAGTGCCCGATCCCTGTCTAACGGATCACCAAATCCGCCACCACCGGCAAAAGCCAGATGAACGGTGCTTCCCGTAGAAACAGATTGTCTGCCCTTACCGCGCAAGACATGGCCATCGCTGGTAATCAATTGTGTTGCGCCGCCGGATTTCCCGCCCTCACGGCCGCGTGCCGGATGATCAACCCGATCAAGCATGGCTGAAAATATCATATCATAGCCATCACGGGCGGTGACATCCATGATTTGCCCTAGCCCGCCGCGATATTTGCCTGCACCGCCGCTATCGGGTCGTAATTCTTTCCGCCGGATAATCAGGGGGCCGACATTTTCGGTAGCTTCAACCGGCATGGTCATCACCCCACTGGGAAAGGCGGTGGCGTTTAATCCATCCAGACTGGCGCGCGCACCGGTGCCGCCGGAATTAAAGGATAATACTTCGGCTGGCCTGGCATTTGCCGCAGAGCCATTCTGGACAGGCGACAGGCTGACCTGAAAATTACATAACGCGCTGGCACCTTCGGCT
>JAHEII010000157.1 GCA_024639485.1 Alphaproteobacteria bacterium | reverse complement strand
ATCATCCATTGTGTTGGTGCTATATGACGGCACAACCAGCGCCCCCAGCGTCATAATGGCCAGATCAGCAACCGCCCAGTTGATACCATTTTCTGCCCCGATAACGACTCTGTCGCCTTTATTCACCCCAAGCATGCGCAACATACCGGCGGCACGAAGAACGGAATTCGCGACGTCGCCATAGGTTTGTCCCTGCCAGACACCATGCCTTTTTTCATAAAGAAATGGTTTTTCTGATTGTATGGCAGCAATATCGAAAAACTGATCACTTAGGCTTTTCTGCGTCATCTTATTCTATCCTTTAGCAAAACCGTTCCACCGCCTTCCACTGGCTTTCGGCGTAACGGTCACCATGACACCAGCCTGCGGGAAGTATCTGATCAATTCTTGCTAATTCTTCATCAGATAATGACATATCAGCTGCGGCAATCAGCTCAGCAAAATGATCAACAGATCGGGTTCCCGGAATGGGGATTACATGATCATCGCGGCTCAACACCCATGCGGTGGCAAGCGTTGATGCCGCCACACCCATATCTTTGGCTAATTGTCGAAACGGTGCCGTGGCCGCAATATTGCGTGTCAGATTATCACCGGTGAAACGCGGGTTTATGGATAGAAATGGCATATTGGCAACATCATCTGCCTGATGCGGTTTATCGGTTAACAGACCACGTCCAACCGGCGAGAATGCCACCATTGCCGCGCCAATATCATGGGTAGCAGATACCAGCCCCAGTTCTGGTCCACGCGTCTGAAGCGAGTATTCGGATTGCACCGCCGCCACCGGATGCACGGCATGGGCACGGCGCAAGGATGCTGGCGCGATTTCGGAAAATCCAATGCTGGCCGCCAAGCCTTCTTTGACTAAATCCCCTAATGTTCCGGCTACGTCTTCGATAGGAATCTCGCTTTGCCGGCGATGAACATAAAACAAATCCACCTGATCCACACCAAGCCGGTCAAGGGATGCGATTAATGATGCCCGCAAATAGGCCGGATCATTATTATAGCCGCCAGCGGTTTTATCCCGATTAATACCGGCCTTGGTAGCAATGCGGAAAAATTGCCGGGCAGCGGCGCCATGTTCGGCCATAAACGCGCCGATAATCTGTTCAGACAATCCCATGCCGTATATGTCGGCCGTATCCAGATGATTTACGCCTTTATCCATTGCCATTCGCAGAACAGCAAATGACGCGTCTTTATCTGTTTCGCCATAAAAATTGGTGAATGACATCGCTCCGATACCAACAGGAAAGATTTCAGCCCCGTCTTTGCCTAGCCGCCGCGTTTGTACAGACATGATATTATCCTTTTCCACATATTATTTTTATGATTTAACCTGATTTAAATGTCATTGTCATGATGTCTTTATATGATGCAACAGATTAAATGCCTTAGTAGCTAATCATATGTCAGGATAGGGAAGATACCAATGTTACTGCCACCTTTTGATCAGGACACGCCATTATTTCGCGGCAATTTGCATGGCCACACAACGCAATCGGATGGCTTACAGCCGATGGCAACGGTTATCAGCAGTTATCAGGATTTGGGATATGATTTCATCGCCCTGTCTGATCACTTGTGGGATGATGCGACTTTTGCGGCGGATTGCGTCACTGATGGTACAGCATATGATCAGCCGGATTTTATCACATTGCCATCGGCGGAACTGCATTGTCTGGGCAAGCGTTATGATCAGGATGGGTTATGGCATATTGTTGCCAACGGCTTGCCGCTGGATTTTGCTATGGCTAGCCCTGACGAAGATGCTCCTACCATGGTTGCCCGCGCGATTGCGGCCGGTGCTTTTGTATCGCTTGCCCATCCGGAATGGTATGGTATGACAACCGACGAATCCATGATGGTCAGCGCGGCACATGCGGTAGAAGTGTTTAATTATTCCTGTAGCATAAAAAACAATCGCGGGTCTGGCATTGCTACCGCTGATATCTTGCTTCATGAGGGGCATAGAGTAGGATTTACAGCGACCGATGATTCACATTTTGCCGGTACTGATTATGGTGGCGGCTGGGTCATGGTTGGCGCGAATGAGCTGACATCCGGTGCTATCCTGTCGGCGCTGAAATCTGGCCGGTATTATTCTTCTACTGGCGTTGAGATACATGCCATTATTCTGGATGATCAAACGCTTCATGTGTCATGCTCACCAGCTAGCCATGTGATGCTGTCTGGTCATGGATATTATGCAAAATCGGTGAATGGCCAGAATATCAGCTATGCGGTATTTGATATCTCGGATTTTGATTCGCCATATTTCCGCATTACCATTATGCAGAATGATGGCCGCAAAGCATGGTCAAATCCATACTGGTTTGATGAATTAAGGTAATATCAGAACGTTAATCCGTTAATGAAAATGGCTGATGATTGGCGGTATTTTTATCCCAGCGTTCCGGGCTAATGGTTGATCCGCATGCCAGCACCCCAACCCGTTTACCAGCCAGACGATCCCGCAATGGCCCACATGCTCCTGCCAGTGCCGCCGCGCAAGCCGGTTCAACCATCAAAGACAGGCTTTCCCGCATCCGCAACATCATAGCGGCCAGTTCGGCATCGGATACAGTGATAACTTCATCTACGCGCTGGCGCACAATATTAAGACTGTAATCCAGCGTTTCCGGTGCCCCCAGACTGTCGGCAATTGTGTTTACCTGATCCATGGCAATCGCTTTTCCTGCGGCCAGCCCACGCGTCATGTTATTACAGCCTTCGGGTTCAACCCCGATGACAATCGTTTCCGGACGATCGAGTTTAATTGCCGTGGCCATGCCCGCAATTAACCCACCGCCACCGATTGGCAGAACAACAACATCAAGTGGCGGCATCTGGCTGACCAGTTCCGCCCCGCAAGTAGCAGAACCCAGCACCATAGTCGGATCATTAAACGGATGCAGATAGGTTCGGTTTTCGTCCGCGCAAATCGTTTTCACCAGCTCGGAACAGCTGATCATGTCTTTGGCTAGCACCAGCTCTGCCCCCATCTGGCGGCATCCTTCTATGCGCATGGGATCAGCGGTTTCCATCATGACCACCTTGACCGGAACCCCGCGTTCGCGTGCCGCCCATGTCAAGGCCAGTGCATGATTGCCGCCGCTAAAGGTAACAACGCCATTGGCCATCGCGTCTTCGGATAACGAACAGACCCCCAGATACGCGCCTCTAGCCTTGAAACTGCCTGTGTGCTGGAATAATTCCAGTTTGATATACATATCTGCACCTGCTGGCAGATAGGGTGCAATTTTACTGCTTCGCAATGGCAGAACAGGCGTTTCTATCAAAACATCCTTAATCGCTTGCCGCGCGTTGTTAATAGTATGCTGATTCCAGTCAATTGACATATGTAAGACCATAAATGAATTAATATATGGGATTAGATTAAATGCTCTTGCCGGAAAAGCAATCCTGATCATAATATCACATAAAATAACTAGCGATTGAGGTTTGATATGTCCATTGAACGCGCCCCCTTTAGCCAGAAAGAATATGATCGCCGATTAGCCAAAACCCGAAAAGCCATGGCCGCCGATGGGCTGGATGTTATGATTGCGACTGATCCGTCCAATATGGCATGGCTAACCGGATATGATGGCTGGTCTTTCTATGTTCATCAGGCCGTTATCGTGACCCATGATGCCCCACCGCATTGGTGGGGACGGCGCATGGATGCAAATGGCGCGCTCCGCACCGTCTGGATTCCGGATAATCATATTCATTCCTATTCTGATGATTATGTCATGTCGCCTACCCTGCACGCTATGGATACGCTGGCTGATCTGGTGAAATCGCTTGGGCATGGCGATGCCCGTATTGGCGTTGAAATGGAAAATTACTATTATTCGGCACGCGCGCATCAGGTGCTAACAGCGGCATTGCATGATGCTACCATCCGCGATGCAACCGGATTGGTAAACTGGCAACGCGGCATTAAATCGGACGAAGAAATAGTGTTTATGAAAAACGCGGCACGTATTTCCGAATTGATTGTATCAACCGCACTTGCGAAAGCCAAACCCGGCTTGCCTAAAAATGAACTGGTCAGCGATATCTACAAAACCATGATCAAGGGCGTTGATGATATCTGGGGGGATTATCCGGCTATCGTGCCAATGTTGCCCTCTGGCAAGGATGCTAGCGCCGCGCATTTGACATGGAATGGTGATCCCATGAAATCCGGTGAAGTGACCTTTTTTGAACTGGCCGGATGCTACCGGCGGTATAACGTTCCGCTTTGCCGGACGGTTCATCTGGGGGCGGCACCGCAACATATTATTGATGCGTCCAAAGCATTAACCGAAGGACTGGAAAAAGGGCTGGAACAGGCGGTTGCCGGTAATCGTGCTTGCGATATAGCCAATGCCCTAACCGATACACTGGCCAAGGCCGGTATAGACAGGCAAGGCCGGTGCGGTTATCCCATCGGCATATCCTATCCTCCGGATTGGGGTGAGCGTACCATATCGCTTCGCCCTCAAGATGAAACTATTCTTGAACCCGGTATGACGTTTCATTTCATGCCCGGTTTATGGATGGATGACTGGGGGATTGAAACAACAGAAACCATTCTGATCACTGATACCGGTGCGCCATATATGTTTACCAACCTGCCACGCGAATTAACGGTGAAGCCATGACCCATCCTGATCTGGAAAATACGTCCCGTATTCTGTCTGATCTGATCGGATTTGAAACCATATCCAGTGACAGCAATCAAGCCATGATTGCCTATCTGGCCGAACGACTGGAAGATCATGGGGCGGATATCATTATTGATGAAAGCCCATGCGGAAATAAAGCCAATCTGTTTGCTACATTAGGCGATATTAACACCCCCGGCATCATGCTATCAGGCCATACGGATGTGGTGCCAGTGGCCGATCAGGACTGGAGCCGTGATCCATTTACCATGACCGAACAGGACGGTCTGATATATGGTCGGGGCAGTTGCGATATGAAAGGTTTTATTGCCGCATGTATGGGACAGCTTGACCGCCTTGCCGCCGCATCCGCGCATCAGCCCATCCATTTTGCGTTTACTTATGACGAAGAAACCGGA
>JAHEII010000142.1 GCA_024639485.1 Alphaproteobacteria bacterium | reverse complement strand
GCTTCCGGGCGCAACAACCCTGAAACCCGGTTCAGCTACCAGACCATTTTTCGGCATTGAGCCTATTCTGGTTGATAGCGATAACAAACCGCTAGATGGCGCTACTTCGGGCAGTTTATGTATCAACCGGTCATGGCCGGGACAGATGCGGACGGTATACGGGGATCATGACCGCTTTATCAGCACCTATTTCACCACTTTCCCCGGACGATATTTCACCGGTGATGGTTGTCGCCGTGATGAAGATGGATATTACTGGATCACCGGACGTGTTGATGATGTGATTAATGTATCTGGCCACCGCATGGGAACAGCTGAAGTTGAATCCGCACTGGTCGCCCATCCGAAAGTCGCTGAGGCCGCTGTGGTTGGATATCCGCATGATATCAAAGGGCAAGGGATTTATGCTTATGTTACTTTGCTAGCCGGACTAGAAGGCGATGACGCGCTTCTGGCTGAACTCAAACAATGGGTGCGTAAAGATATTGGCCCGATTGCTACACCGGATGTGCTGCAATGGGCGCCCGGACTGCCGAAAACACGATCTGGCAAAATTATGCGGCGTATTCTGCGTAAAATTGCTTCAAATGAAATCGACAGTCTGGGAGATACATCCACTTTGGCAGACCCAGCCGTGGTGGATGATCTGGTAGCTAATCGCCCAATCCGCAATTAACTTTCGGATGCTTCCTGTGTCAAACCTAACTCAATGGCTCTACACACGGCATGGGTGCGATTTTTAGCACCCAGTTTGCCGCGCAAGCTTTTGAGATGGTGTTTCACCGTGACTAGTGCAATGCCGTATTTAATGGCAATTTCCTTATCGGATTTACCAGCTAGCAAGCCTGATAACATATCCAGCTCACGGCCAGTCAGATCATTTATTGGCAAGAAATGTTTCTCACCATTATGATGACTGGTTTCCTGCGGCATAAATATCTGGCCTTCTATCATAAGTATGAGGGCACTGAAAAAGGCCTTAATACCTATATTTTTGGGAATATATCCCATAGCACCTGCTTCTAGCACCATTCGCATTTCCGAATTACTTGTCGGTGCACCCATGATAGCAATCGGGACTTCCCGTCGGGTGGCTTCTAATATGCGCGTTAAACCTGCCAGGCCTTTGATATCAGATAAACCTGAATCCAGAATGATTAACGAAGGGCTGACTCCGCGATTAATGAGAGCTGTTACCTCGCTGATCCTGTTAGCTGGTAATATTTCCATTGTTTCATCACGTTGTTGCGATTCTTCTATGATTAAATCACGAGAAAACACATTTGCATAAGCGAGTATTATTTCCACATTACTCTCCATCATTTCGTTAAGACGATATGCTGATTTCCGGGAAAAATACTGCCGAAACTCTATAATGTATCAACATTGAGTATTATAATACTCAAATTCTAGAGCAGATGAATTACTTTTTTTGGCAGACAATTACCGTTTTGCATTATTCAATTGATAGCGAACGATAAAATTCCACTTCTGGCCTTCATCTAGAACGTCTTTTGACCGCGTATTTTCCCAGCCCAGCTCTAGGTTTAGAGCATATTTGTCTAGCCAATCCGGTGAAAATACCAACGTACTCGTAACGTGCCATAAGTTATGCCGATGAAGTCGCCAAGGACGCGGATGGATAAGGCTTTCTTTGGTCAAACTTAGCTGAATCCACAATTTTTCTTTCGCATTTGGCGGTATCAGATGCACCAAACCGGTTATCCCTAGACGATCAGAGCTTTGATCACGCGGCGATGTTATCCGTTTGGCTGTTGATATTTCCGCATACCAGCTGTTCCACCAAGCGTTTGTTCTATTCGCCCCCACTACCTTTGGATTGGCCTTTGGATTGGCCTGATGATAACCAAATGCGATGCCCTGATCCTGAAGCGTCTGATCTGGCTGGCGTGGATATGTTTCAAAAGAACCCTGAATGGCCATACGCAAATAAGCGATATCGGATAAAGGAAATATCATTGCCTGACTAGCGCTGGATTGATGCCTGATCACAGATGTGCGATTCTGGCCGCGCTGATTTTCCAGTCGCTTTAATAATATCTGGCTTTCCAATATCGCCCAGCTAGTCTGATATTGCCAATTTCCGCTTATCCCGATCCCCCGACGATCATATCCACGTGGGGTGGTCAGCCGTTCATATAACAACAGACTGGCTTGATAGTTCCCCTGTTTACGTGGGATAACAAACCCAAAACTGGCATTGGTTTCGGTATACCATCCGGCCACATGACGATCTCCAATCGTAAAATCCGTGCTAATGTTAATGCCACTCAAATTCGATTCGATTTGCCGGATGATCAGATCAAGCTGTGATTCCGGTTCTGCCGTGATGATTTGTTGCGCGGTCGTTTGCGCCAGATTCTGATCATATCCAGTGCTTATATCTATCGCCCATTTCAAATGTGGGTGACGCGAACATTGCCGCAAAAACCGCTTACTGTCTTCTGCTAACCAATCCGTTTTATCGCCATGTTCATCAGCAGATAAATGCTGGAAATACGGTTTGGCCAGATCACAATGCCCCATGGCAACATGAATCAGTGCCAGTTCATAGAGGTGACGGCGCGACAATACCCGCGACCGTTCCGCATCCAGCCCTAATGCTATGGCTTCATCATAAAATCCGTCTAATCTTAATATGATCAGGGATTTGGTTAACAGATCATCATCCCGAAGAATCTGATGCCTGTTCGAGTCAATGAATTGTCTTGAAGGTATATCATTATCTGCCAGACTTGCTGATATTGAAAATGCGAACATACCGATCAAAATGGTGATAGAGAATAAAGATGGCATGCAAACAGCATGACATAGCAATCATTAACAAAAACTTAACGGAATGAAGAAAAATGATCATTCCTATCGCATATCGCTAAAACGTTTTGTTCATACCTATCGTGATCAGTTCTGCGGTTTCGCCTTTTCTATGTCCATCATTCATGCGGTATCCTAATCCGGCATAAAATTGGGTGTTTTCTGACCATAAATGTTTCATCATCACATCCACGCGCCTTTCTCTATCATTTAGATTCAGATCAGCATGGGCGTGTTTATAATGCGTTTTCCCTGTTCCTACATCAATCTGTGATGGCAGTTGAAATTGTATCTGTCCGGATTGAACCGCTGGCGGCAATAACAGATCAAGATGCAGTCGGGTAGCATGGCCAATATCGACTGTCGCACTTAGGCGAAGTGCATCATATTGATATTGTCCGGACGTGATCAGACTATTGGCTTTGGGGTTTAACCGTGTCTGACCTATCATGGCTTCGGCGGCTAGTGTCACCATTTCATATTGCTGTCTGATACCGGCAAACCCCCATAGCGATGAGGATGCGGTATCAAATGCGCCCTTTGCATAACCATCAACCCATCCTTGCTGATGATCAAACCCCACCCCCATCCAGCGTTGAGTATTATGCTGGTATTGGCTGATCACCCCATGAACCACAGATCGGTTTTTGCCCTGACTAAAAAAGATTTGCTGGCGGCTATCACCGCTAATATGTTCATAACCAACCCAGTTACCATCAGATGAATAGCTAGGGTCCGTTAGACGGGCTGGCAGATATGCTGATAACGGGATGCTACCCTGTTCAGCGAATCGAAAGCCGGATTGCGCCAGATGCTCGCCGTGCCTTGCCTTAATCCCATTATACCCTGTTGCATAACGTAAAGGTGAGGGCAGGATATATGTATCAAGTGCCAGCATAAAGGCCGCATTATCAAAACTATCACGGACAATAATCGATTGATCAGCCAGAGCATCGCGAACTGAACCGCCCAGAACATTAGGCGTGACAAGCACCGATTGTTTCAATGACATTTTCACATATGGTGTTACTTCTATACTGGTCGCACCAATGGGATCAAGTGCATCTGGCAGATTGATTAACCCCTGACCAAATACATTCGCCATCTGTGCTTCGGTGCAGGTTGTTATGGTGCATCCATCTGCTGTCACCAGACCATCATAAGTGGCGGTTGCCAGCAAACGGGCGGCGGCTTGCCGTGGCGTCATCCCCGGAAACTGTTCCAGCAATAACGCTATCGAACCGGACACAAATGGCGCCGCCATGGATGTGCCGGATTTACGCGAATACTGATCATCCGGTATGGCCGCGTATATACCAGCGGAATATTGATCATCACCGCCCCCCGGTGCCGTAATGCACCATGCTTGCGCGACACCACACCGGTTAGTATAGCGGGGTTCGCACAGGTTATTATCAGCGGCAACAACCGTTAACCAGTTTTGTCTTAATCCCGGATAGTGATAGGGAAGCCCACTACGGATTGATACCTGATCATCGCTATCATTTCCGGCTGCCCAGACCATCATGGGGCCATTGACTTGCGCCAGCTGAAAATAGCTTTGCAATTCCTGCCGCAAAATCTGATCAAGTGATGATTTGGGAATATCGTTGATTTCATAAATCGATGCCCATGAATTATTGATCACCGGCAAACCCCTGCTTCGGGCATTGCCTAGAATGGCAGGAACCATATCATTACCAGACTGGCTTCCGAATTTTCCGTCTGCATTTAATATCCGGTAACTGACCAGGTCAGCATAAGGTGCAACCCCGTGAATGCCGCGCTGATTGCGTGCCGCCGCAATAATGCTGGCCACATGCGTGCCATGCCCGAACGGATCAATGACACCCTGTCCGTTGCCTTGCCAGTCACCACCGCCAGAAACGCGGCCATCCAGTTCTTCGTGATCACCATCAATGCCACTATCCAGCACCCCGACCGATATGCCAGAACCGGATAAGCCGGTCGCATAAAATGGCGTTAGCCCCATGCTCCGTAAGGTTGGTGTATCCACATATTCTGTTGCGGATGCATCAAAACCGGGCACCGTTGGATCAGGAACAAACGGTCTGATTTGTGGTAATGTTCCGCTTTTGGTATCGGTTGTAACGGTAAAGCCACTGCTACTGCTACCACCGCCGCCGCCACAAGCCGTTAATGCCGTGCTGGCAAAAAGGATAACAAGACATAAAGACTTTTTCGGAAAAACATTCAACATCTGCACCACCTAAACTATCCAAAAAGGGTATTATCGGTAACAGATGCCGCCTTTCATATGATGCAAAGGGGGGAATACACCGGACGGAAAGTATCAGTGATACCCCGAGCGAATGGT
>JAHEII010000134.1 GCA_024639485.1 Alphaproteobacteria bacterium | reverse complement strand
CTCAACGTCACTAACCGCGCCTTCGGTGCCGGGGACGATAGACACGCCCGCTTTATCGGCCAGTGTTTTGGATGTAATTTTATCGCCCATCAGCTGAATAGCTTCTGCCCCCGGCCCGATAAATATCAACCCCGCCTTTTCAACTGCCACAACAAATCCGGCATTTTCCGATAAGAACCCGAACCCCGGATGTATAGCTTCTGCACCTGTGGATATAGCGGCGGCAATAATGGCATCAGCATCCAGATAGCTTTCAGCCGATGGTGGCGGGCCAATGCATACCGCTTCATCAGCCATCATCACATGATTGCTATTGGCATCTGCATCAGAATATACCGCAACGGTTTTAATATTCATGGCTTTGGCCGTACGCATTATCCGGCAGGCAATTTCGCCACGATTAGCAATGAGGATTTTGTTAAACATTGTTTTCTCCTTGCAATCTATAATGGCAGATTATCATGTTTGCGTTTCGGTCGTTCGGCTCGCTTGCCTTTTAGCATCTTCAGCGCGCGTGACAGCCGGAACCGTGAGTTATTCGGCATGATCACATCATCAATATAACCACGCTTGGCCGCAATAAACGGATTGGCAAATTTTTCCCGATATTCATCAGACCGTTGCTTCAGTTTTTCCGGATCATCCTTATCATTGCGAAAAATAATCCGCGCGGCGCCTTCCGGCCCCATCACCGCAATTTCTGCGGTTGGCCACGCATAATTCACATCTCCGCGCAAATGTTTTGACGACATCACATCATAAGCCCCGCCATAGGCTTTGCGCGTAATCAGCGTCACTTTGGGAACCGTTGCCTCAGCATAGGCGAATAGCAATTTAGCACCATGGGAGATAATTCCGCCATATTCCTGTGTTGTGCCGGGCATAAATCCGGGGACATCAACCAGTGTCATCAAGGGGATATTAAACGCATCAGCAAAGCGCACAAATCGCGCCGCCTTTCGTGAAGCATTGATATCAAGGCATCCAGCCAGCACCATTGGTTGATTAGCTATGATCGCAACAGTCATGCCATCCATACGGGCAAAGCCTGTAAGAATATTACCGGCATAATCCGGATGAATTTCAAAAAAACTGTCATCATCAACAATATGACTAATCACATGTTTCATATTATAGGGTTGGTTAGGATTGGCCGGAATAATGCGATCCAGTGCTGGCGCTTTTCGTGTTATGGGATCATCACTGGCCAGTTCCGGCGATGTATCGTCACATGAAAGCGGCAGATAGGACATTAATGTTCTGACCCCCATCAATGCCTCAACATCATTGGCATAGGCTTTATGCGCGACACCGGATGTTTTGGTATGGGTGCTGGCACCGCCTAAATCTTCGTGGCTAACATCTTCATGCGTGACTGTTTTGACCACATCGGGCCCTGTCACATACATATAGGATGACCCCTCAACCATGAAAATAAAATCTGTCATTGCCGGCGAATACACCGCCCCACCAGCACAAGGCCCCATGATAACAGAAATTTGCGGCACAACACCGGATGCATCAACATTGCGTTGAAAGACATCCGCATAACCACCTAACGAAGCCACGCCTTCTTGAATCCGCGCACCGCCGGAATCATTCAACCCGATCACCGGAATACCGGTTTTCATGGCCTGATCCATCACTTTAACAATTTTAGCCGCATGGGTTTCGGATAGCGATCCGCCCAATACGGTGAAATCCTGACTAAACACGAAAACCGGCCGGCCATTGATCTGGCCGTATCCTGTCACCACGCCATCACCCGGTATTGTTTGATCCGCCATTCCAAAATCGGTACAGCGATGCTCAACAAACATGTCCCATTCTTCGAAACTGTTCGGGTCCAGCAAAATTTCCAGCCGTTCTCTGGCGGTAAGCTTGCCTTTACCGTGTTGAGTGTCAATGCGCTTTTGCCCGCCGCCAAGCCTTGCCGCCGCGCGTTTTTGCTCAAGCATCGTTACATTTGGTGACGTCATGGTAAGGCTCCTTTATGGTCGTATCCGAATTGTCAGTATATCGGTTTACTAATCAAGCAGAGACAGATAACTCTTGGCCTCTATCATATCCTGTTTTATGGCTTGCCGTCTATCTTCGGCTTCGGCATCATCGCCCCATTTTCGGGCTTGCCATAATTCGTCCAGAAACGCCAGATCAAAGCCGGGCTCCACCGCTAACCGCCCTTGTTCAATGGCAACCCCAATGATGAATGATCCGCTAAGGCTGATTAAATTATAGAGCCCGGCTAGACGAAAATCATCTTTATCAGACAGCCAGTTTTCTGCTGTTAATAGCGTTTCTGCGTCCTGTTTAACCGGCATAACCCCAGCCCCGATACGCAGTTTGATACCATGCTGGCTTTCCGCCCATTCCAGCAACGGATTCCACCCCGTGCTTTGCTCGCTGGCCAGTTCCGATTGATCGGGATCACGATAGCAGATCAGATCATTGCCACTAAACCCGACCAGCTGGTTGATAATATCACCGCGTTGTGGTGTGACGCGATCAATCGCGGTAACCACATAACGAAAATGCGGCATTGTTGCCGGTATGATTTTTTCTTCTTGGGCTTTCCATTCAGCACCAACGGCCTCAGCCAGTTTCTGACTTGATAATGCAACCGGTCTGCCAGCTGGCGTTTTGACAGCCCGTCCATCCAGCATTATCATCCAGCCATTATCTGTTCCGGTCACATCTGTTTCTTTCCAGAACCGTTTTGCCGCCGCTACCATACCAATCATCCACCCTGTATCTTTTTCATGACTTATTATTTATCGGCAATCATATCCATCACTGATGCTGGATCAAAGCCAAAAAACGTCATTATCTGGCGCAAATCATGTGGTAAATCAGCGATAATCGGCGACTCACCGGCCAGATCAAGCCGCGCCGCGTGCAAGCATAGTCTGTTGATATGATCATTAGGAAAGGCCTCTGCCCCACCATATTTTCCATCACCCAGAATAGGACAACCTAACGCCAGCATATGGGCGCGCAACTGATGCGTGCGACCAGTTCGCGGTGACAGCAACATAAGCGAAACCTTGCCGCCAATGCTCTCAATACATTCAAAATCAGTTTCTGCATGATCCCCCCGATCTGCATCAACAATCATTTTTTCATTCCCATGGCCACCAGATTTAATTAATGGCGCTTTAATCACCCCTTCGGTCATTTTCGGCCGCCCCATGACTAATGCCAGATAGCGTTTTTCATGCAGACGGGATTGAAATCCTTTTGCCAGTATTCGCGCCGCCTTGCCATGTTTAGCAAGCACCAGAACACCAGAAGTATCACGATCTAGCCGATGCACCAGAAGCGGTTTATTACCATCAGGAAAAGCAGCGGCAACCGCGCCATCAATATGCTCTCTGGTTCCGGTACCGCCCTGAACAGCCAGCCCATTAGGTTTATTAATCGCTATATAATCATTCGTTTCAACAATGACAGCACCGCGCAAAGTGGCAATCAACGCTTTTGATGGCGGCTTCGAAACCGGTTTTTTCGGCTTTGCCAAGGCAGATTGGCTTTGTTCAAGTATGCTGACAGCCATCGAAAGGATATCACCAGCACATAACCGGTAAGAGGCTTTGATCCGCGCGCCATCCACTCTGATTTTTCCTGTTCTAAGTGATTTTTCTATCAAGCCCTGGGTCAGTCCGGAAAACCGTTTGCGTAGCATACGATCAAGCCGCATGTCTGCATCCTGTTCTTCTATTGTGATAGATAGTGGTGGTGCATCTGTCATGCTATTACCCTGCTCCACTCATAGCGCGCATCATCAGCACCGCCAATATAAATGCCAGAATTGATCCCGCGACCGAAACCGCCGCATAGATCACGGCATAGACCACCTGACCACGATCTATCGCCGCCATAATATCCATGGAAAACGTAGAAAAGGTAGTCAACGCACCTAAAAACCCGATCATGATAAATACCCGCACCGTTTCGGCCAGCATACCGCCAGTGGACAGATATCCATAAATAACCCCCATCAGCCCAGACCCGATGACATTAACCATAATAGTCGCAAACGGTGCCGCATTAGCGCCATTAATCAAGATAACAACCTGCGCAATACCGTAACGCGATACCGCCCCAATCGCCCCACCAATGGCTATGGCTATCCAGTTCATCATAGGCTGTTATTATCGCAAGATGAGCCAAATATCCAGCCTTCGCATGCCGCCGCCTGTTTATATTCCGCTGATATGGGGAAAACCGCCACCGGATCATGGCAGGATTTCAACGCGGCCGCAGAAATCAGGGCATCCAGATCATCCCGATCAGGCAATCCTTTGGTTACAGCCGCCATGCTGTCAGCCCCGAAATAGGCTAACCCCCTGTTCAACGCATCCAGCGGATCAGCCGCTTTCATCCGATCGGTTATTCCTGCCATGGTGAAATACAATGCTGGAAAAATCTCAACCACAACAAGCGGTGATGCCATATGGGATGCATCGGATATAGGCCAGATATGCATATCATTCTGAAAGGCATGCAATATCCGCATGCCAGCCAATGATCCTGTCCCCACGCCTGCGGGCCCCACGCAATTAAATGTTGGTGATGGGGCGCGATGGTGACGGGTTTTTGTATTTAATTCGGTTAATCGCCGCCGTGATAGAAACCGGTCACCGCGCCCGCCGGAACCATCTTTGCCACGCGGGGCATTGTAATATCGCCGCAAATCCTGATCTTGCCAGAGTCCACCACCATAATGATCAGGCCAATGCCGGCTAGCCGCATCAACCAGCGCCCATAAATCCGGTGGCGTTCTGGGATCACTGGCATAATCGGGAAAATAATGGTTTTCATCCATAAATGGATGGGCAAAGGCAAAATCAAAACCGGCCAGCACCCGCAAACCTGACTGACGTTGAGATATCAGCCAGTCCATAACCATCTGCCGCGACCATCCGCGCCGATCTGGTGGGGCGATTAATTCTGCCTGTGTAGTATCGGCATCCAGCACCGCTACCTGAATGCCTTTATGATATGTGCCTTTAGCACCAGACCAGTCTATGCCGACAAAACGATCAAATCTGTTATTCATTCAGACATGCCTTTTTGTTCGCGCCGTTTTGCCCACCAATCAAGCCGTTTCTGAACCTCACGTTCAAAACCACGTTCAGCCGGATAATAAAATCGCAGCCGTGTCATATCATCAGGAAAACCACTCTGGCCTGAAAATCCATCTGGCGTGTCATGGTCATATACATAATTCTGCCCATAACCCAGCTTTTTCATCAATCCGG
>JAHEII010000125.1 GCA_024639485.1 Alphaproteobacteria bacterium | reverse complement strand
CGCCGAATACGCGGATATGGCCGACTCTGCTAACCAGTTTCGGCACAATGAATGAACCGCTAAAATAACCGATAAAATAGCCGCCCATTACTAAACCGGTCATTATATCGCCAAATTGCAACTGCTCGGCTCTTACGCCAAGCAATACCCCTTGCAGTCCGTTTCCTACCATGAAAAGCAGGATGCCGAAAAACAGTGTCCAGGATGAAATAATTGCTGATTTCATCGGCTATTCCCATCGTTAGCTATCGCAACAGGAATCAGGTGCGATTTATTTGGTCATTACGCCTTTTTTATTCGTTTTGCAAAAGGATTTTTTTGCATTTTTGATAAGCTATCATACTTAACGATCATCAGGCATTTCCATATAGCGATTTGTGACCGCAATAATTGTTTCAGCGTGGGTTTTAACCATATGATCCATATCGGCAATTGTTGTGATATCAAACCGTTCTGCTATCGGTTGTGGGAGCATGGCATCGGGATGCTGATCATGTACCCCTGTAATCACCAGCCGCATGATCTGATTAAGGTCAAGTAATACGGTCATGGGGGATTTCAATGTCTGTTCATCATTGCTGGAAATTATCCCTCGCCGGGTCAGGGCAGTAATGGCATCAATCGCCTGACCATATCGGCGACCATCCGGACAGGGGTGAAGCAACTGCATTATCTGGGCGAAAAAATCCATATCAATCAGGCCGCCGGGGATAAGCCGCAAATCATGACTGGAACGGGGCGGATTATGTGTTGTTATGCGTTGCCGCATATCCTTGGCATCCTGTATCACTTTCGCCTTATCGCGCGGCATTTTCATCAATCCGGAAAGGCAGGATGTGATCTGTTCTGTCAGACTTTCATGCCGGAAACCGGTAATAACACGCGCCCGGATCAACGCCATATGTTCCCATGTCCATGCTTGTTCCTGCTGATAGCTGGCAAACCGGTCAAAGGCAATGGTAACAGGTCCTGATTTGCCACTAGGCCGGAGCCGCATATCAACCTCAAATCCTTTACCCTCAGCTGTTGGTGCGGTCAGAATATTAATTAATTCCTGTCCAATGCGGGTAAAATACATGCTGGCATGAATGGGTCTTTCGCCATTAGTCATGATCTGGTTCTGGTTCTGATTCTGGTCATTATCAGGCATCTGATGAATGAATACCAAATCCAGATCAGACGAAGATGTCATCTCACCAGTACCAAGCCGTCCCATCGCCATGATAGCCAGCCCCCCCACGGCAAGTGATCCATAACGGGAATGAATATGTTCCTGTGCCACGGGTAATGCCGCAATAATTGCTGCCTCAGCAATATTGGTCAGGATTAGCCCCATTTCTGATGGTTCAATAATACCGGTGATCAGATGCACATGCGCCCGAAAATGCCAATGGCGAAGCATTACCCGCAACTGATTTAATTTATCTTCATATGATGGGGAAGCCCCCATTTGCTGTGACAATGTGTTTGCCATCGTGTTGATATCATCATCAATCGCCTGCCAGAATTCAGCATAAAGCAGATCATCAACCAGCGCCGAATGCGTGGCCAGATTTTCCGCCATGCGAGGGGATGCTACTAGCAAACTGGCAATGACTTTGGTGATATTGGGATTGCTTTCCAGAAGTGAGAAAAACTGCACCCCGATAGGCAGGTTTTCAACTAACCTGATAAAGGCATGTAACGCCTGATCCGGTATTTCGGCTTTGCTGATCTGTGTCAGCATCTCAGGCAGAATACGGCCAAGAATATCTTTGGAACGACTGCTTTGCGTGGCTGGCACCTGTCCTGCCATCCAGCGCCGGCATGTTGTGGTGATGCTATCCACATCATTGAATCCCAAATCCGATAAGGCAATTGTGACGGCATCGCTATCGTCATCCTGATCCAGCAATAAAGACAGGGAAATGGTATCTGTGGTGTCTGCATCACCCGGATGAATGCCCAGTTTTTCTGAAATGCTGGCCGTATGCGAAATCACGCTATCGGTGAGGGCATGCACGGCTTTGCGAAAGCTGATAACATCCTGATAGCCACAAAACTGCGCCAGATCAGCCAGCGCCTCGTCATGACGGGGAAATTGATGGCTATGGGCATCATGGATCATCTGTATCCGGTGTTCTAACCGCCGCAACTGGAAATAATGTTTACTTAGCAAACGTGCGGTTTTCGGCTTGATCCAGTTTAACCGCCCCAGATTGGCTAACGCTTCTATGGTGGAACGCTGACGTAAATCGGTTTGCCTGCCGCCGGCAATGATTTGTTGCACATGCACGGCAAACTCAATTGACCGAATACCCCCATTGCCTTTTTTGACATTATATCCGAACAGGTCCTGGGGTTTAGGCTCACGCTGGAGCATCATTTTCATGTCGTTGATAACCGTATAATCCAGATAGCGGCGCCAGATAAATAACTGGATTTCCGACAAAAACTGTTCTGCCAGATCAATGGAGCCGGCTATTGGACGGGCGCGGATAAATGCCACGCGTTCCCATGTTCTGGCTATGGATTCATAATAGCTGATAGCGTTATCAAACCGCATGGCAACAGGCGTTACGCTAGGGTTGGGTCGCAGCCGGTAATCAACACGCCAGCCAATACCATCGGCGGTAGGCTGGCTCATGATGCTGGCAAATTGGCGTGCCAGATCAATATAGACGCGGCCGCTATCCAGATCATCAGGGGCGGTATCATATAAAATAATCAGATCAATATCAGATGAAAAATTAAGCTCACCAGAACCCAGTTTCCCCATCCCCAGAATAGTCCATGATGCGTCTGGTTTTAATCGGTTTTTCTGACGGGCTGTTATCTCAAGCCAGCTGGCCAGAGTCGAGCTGGCCAGATCAGCTGCCTGACTTAACCATGCAATCTGATCAGCTACGCTAGCCTGATCAAGAACATCCAGAACCGTAACAATGGTATTGATTTGTTGCCGGAATATCCGGATAGCTTTCATCGCATGATCATTGGTTGTGGCCTGATCAAAATCACTCACCAGCCTGTCTTGAACGGTAAGTATCAGCTGTGGCGTATCTTCGTTTAAAATACGCGGCAATAACGTGATATTGTTTTTATAAAGCTGATCCAGATAAGGCGCCAGATGCATGGCTGTTGCCAGAATTTGTGCAGACCTATGATCAACATAGCCAGAAAGCCAGTTAAAACACTCATTTTCATGCTGGCTTAATGTAGCCAGAGATACCGGCGATGAAGCAATTCGTTTTTCCATAGCGGTTATATTAGATGAAAATGGCCAGAATGTTTCAACCGATTTCTTGTCTGCCAGCACCGCCAGCCCAGAATACATGTCGCGGCGATAAGCCCGATAGTAATCCCGATCCATATTCCGATAGGGCCATAATCGAGCGGCGTGGCCAGAATATATCCGGATGTAAGGCCAATGCCCCAATAACAGAATATGGAAATCAAAGCTGGCATTCTGGTATCACTGATCCCGCGTAATGCGGCGATAAAAACCGACTGTAAGCCGTCAAATAACTGGAATATGGCAACAATAATGATCATGGCAACGGCATATGTCATCACCGCATCATATAAAGCATCATCCGGATTAAGGAAAAGCTGAACCAGCTCTGCTCTGAACAGATAAATGATCACCGTCAGAACTAATGTAATGCTGGTAACAAGCAAAACAGACATAATGCCGGCACGAATAGCTTCATTTGGCTGATTTGCACCTGCCGCGTGACCGATACGGATGGTTGTCGCTAGTGATATGGCAAGCGGTATCATATAGGCAACAGCACCAATCTGATTGCTAATGCCGGATGCGGCAACGGCGGCAATGCCGAATATCCCCATATATATACCGCCAACAATAAACATTCCGGTTTCGGCCAGTAATGTCAGCCCAATAGGAAAACCCACAATAAGTAACCGTTTCATCACCATTGGATTAAACCGCAATAAGCGGCCAAATGGACGTGTGCGGCCTATTTGTTTATTTGTCACCATATAAATGATCAGCATGAAAACCATCAGAATAAATGTTGTTGCGGTGGCAAGCCCGATCCCGGCTAATTCCATTGCAGGTAAGCCAAACCAGCCCATAGCAAAAGCTTGATTTAAAATGATATTTAAGACAACGCCGATACAGGTAATAATGACCGGCGGAATAGGTTTCTGATAAGCTGAAATATAATTCCGCAACACAAAGAAAACAAAAGTGAACGGCATCCCGACCCCCATCAGCCGTAAATACAGCGCCGCATGTTCGGCAATGGCAGGGTCTTGTCGGAGCCATAGCAATATGGCCTCACCATGCCACATGGGAATAATGGTAAACAGCCCGTATAGAATTGCCATCCAGATACCCATCCGCAAAACCTGTCTGGCGATACGTTGTTTTTTGCCGCCCAGTGCTTGCGAGGTGAGGGGGCTAACCGCCAGAGTTAATCCGATAGCAATAAAATAAAGCGGTTGATACATGCGATTTGCTTGGGTGCCAGCGGCTAACGCATCGGTATTGATCCAGCCCATCATGATAATATCAGCAGTCCAGATGCTGATAAGTGCAATTTGGCCAATCATTAAGGGAAAAGAGAGCGCGAGTGTTGCCCATAAATGGCTTGATAGGGATTTTGCTGGAGACATAATGATCCTTTATCAACACATCATATCCGGAATGGTAAAATTAGGAAATGATTTATAAAACATCCAATTCAAACAAATGAATATTTGCCGTTTTGCGCATCTTGAATTATGTAGGAGGAAGCATACCTATAATGCAGGGAAAGCATATCAAAAAGGAGCTGGTATTTTTGATATCTAATGAAAAAAAATGAGTATACTTAGAAAAATTCTTTCTTCTGGCAGTAAAGCATTTGTTGCTCTGGGCATCCTGATTTTGGGGATTTCTGCTTACAACTATCTTGTTGCAACTAAACCGGAAAAACCGTTACAGCCCCGACTGGAAAAAGTCTGGACAGTCGAAGTGGCAACAATTGATTTTCAAGTTGCATTTCCCAAAAAATCCTCATTCGGACAGGTTGAGGCTAGCCGTAAATCAACACTGAATTTCAATATCGCTGGTGAAGTGGAGGACATATCCGATATCTTCAAAAATGGCGGTTATGTCAAAAAAGGACAAGAATTAGCCAGTCTTGATCTGGATTTGCTATCCATTGCCAGAGATGAGATTGTTATTCAACTGGAAGCCAATACATCCAACATCGCCGAATTAGCTATTCAGCTGGATTTACGCCAGAAAAATTATGATCGCACACGCCAGATGAATGTGGCGGCGGTAGCATCCCAAGCTAATCTGGACGATGCCCAACTAGCGCTATCCATGGCAAAAAATGCA
>JAHEII010000124.1 GCA_024639485.1 Alphaproteobacteria bacterium | reverse complement strand
CTATCTGTTCGGTTTTGTTGGTGCGGCTTATGTTACTGGCTGGCTGGCGGAACGTGGCTGGGATCGCAATGATGTTGGTACCGGGCTTGCCATGCTGGCGGGAAATCTGGTGCTTTATGTACCGGGCTTGATCTGGCTGAATGTCATGATGGCACCGGCATCATTCGGGGCTGTTGTGACGGCTGGTTTTGGTGTGTTCATCATTGGTGATTTGCTGAAACTGGTTCTGGCCATGATTATCTTTCCCACCGTCTGGCGCATGATCAACCGCTAGGTTCTGGTTAAACGGTTTCCTATAAAATGAAAGATGGTTTTATATAGATGCGCGCATCTATGGAAAAATAAAATCATCTTTCTGATACCCTTGCAGATATAACAATGCGGTCAGATCACCGTGATTGATCCGCCATCGGGATGCCGCCGCAACAACAGGCTTGGCACGAAAAGCTACGCCCATGCCGGCTGTATCAAGCATGGCCAGATCATTAGCACCATCACCAACAGCCAGAATATCAGATAGCGGAATATGCAATCTGGCGGACAGATCAAGACAGATTTGCCGCTTGCTTTCCTTCCCCTTGATCGGATTTGCGACATCACCGGTCAGTGTATCATCAGCAATAATCAGCGCATTGCCGTGATGTTCATCAAACCCCAACTGGCCGGACACATATTGGGTAAATGGCGTAAATCCACCTGAAACAAGCGCCGCATAAGCGCCATGTTTGCGCATGGTTGCAAGCAGAATAGCGGCACCGGGCATAAAAGAGATACGTTCTTTTAATACGCGATCAATCAGTGTGGCCGGTTGATTTTTTAATAAAAGTACCCGTTCGCGCAAGGCATCATCAAAATCAAGCTCACCATTCATGGCTCTCGCAGTAACTTGGCGCACATGATCGCCAACGCCAGCCATTTCTGCCAGCTCATCCAGACATTCCTGCCCGATCATGGTGCCATCCATATCAGCAATCAGTATCCGTTTAGGGGTGGGTGCTGTCTGTGTAAAATTAAGATCAACCTGTTCTATCTGCCATTCGGCCCAGCGGCGGTCATGATCATCCGGCATATGGGAAAGATGGAGCATCACGGCTTCGTTTCTGGCTAGCCATGTAATGCCATCAACCGGCCAGTCCAGACAGAGCTGATCTAGTCGCTGGCGGGGTAATGTTGTGTCAGGCGCAGAAGTGAGGATCGCGGTAATCATAACTGATCTCAATATATTTTAAACTGTGATCAATTATATACCGCTGATGTGGCACTTGCGGAAGACACTAAATATCTATATCACTGTCAGTGGGCTACCTCTCCCCAACGAGAGGCATTTATCTGGAAGGATAGGATAATGGAAGCAGTAAAACCGGCAACGCGGCCGGATAATCCGCGTTTTTCGTCTGGCCCTTGCGCCAAATTTCCGCAATATTCCGTATCACAACTTGATGCCGCCTGGTTAGGGCGTTCGCATCGGGATGCTGGTGGGAAAGCCAAACTACATACCGCAATCTCAGAAACCAGAGCGTTGCTGAACATACCGGCAGATTATCGCATAGGCATTGTTCCAGCATCAGATACCGGTGCTGTTGAAATGGCTATGTGGACGTTGCTTGGGGCGCGGCCAGTCACGATGGTGGCTTGGGAAAGTTTTGGCCAGACATGGGTCAAGGATGCGTCTGAACAACTCCGGCTTGATGCGCATATTGCCACCGCGCCCTATGGCGATATTGTTGATATGACCACGCTGGATTATGATCATGATATTGTTTTTACATGGAACGGAACAACATCTGGTGTCCGGATTCCTGAACAGACCGTGTTTCCGGCTGATCGGGCGGGCTTGACCATATGTGATGCCACATCAGCCAGTTTTGCCATGCATTTGCCGTGGGAAAGTCTGGATGTCACCACGTTCAGCTGGCAAAAAGTATTAGGCAGTGAGGGTGGGCATGGCATGATTGTATTATCGCCACGCGCTTGCGAAAGACTGGAAAGTTATACTCCGTCATGGCCAATCCCCAAGATTTTCCAGCTGACCAAAAATGGCAAATTAATAGAAGGTATTTTTAAGGGCGAAACCATTAATACGCCATCCATGCTGGCGGTTGAGGATTATCTGCTGGCGCTAAAATGGGCGCGTTCGGTGGGCGGCCTTGATGGGCTGATTGCGCGCAGTAATAGCAACGCGCAACTGGTCTGGGATTTTGTAGCATCAAAACACTGGCTTTCCAATCTGGCCAGTGATCCAGCCACATGGTCGACCACATCGGTCTGTCTGGTGTTCAGTGATCCGGCGGTGGCGGGGAATGCTGATTTTGCCAAAGCGGTGACACGGCGGCTAGCGGATGAAGGCGCGGCTTATGACATCGGGTCTTATCGGGCAGCACCTGCCGGATTACGAATCTGGTGCGGGGCAACGGTGGAAACATCTGATCTTGCCGCCATGTTGCCATGGCTGGAATGGGCATATGCGGTGGAACGAAACGCTTTGTCCTAAAGCCAGAGATTATCGCCCGATAGGGGCATTACCATTATATACGATATTTACAGGAGGCCATGATGGCACCAAAAGTTCTCATTTCAGATAAGCTGTCTGAAAAAGCAATTTCCATTTTCAAGGATCGCGGCATTGACGTGGATTATCTGCCAGACTTAGGCAAGGATAAAGATAAATTGCGTGATATGATTGCCGGTTATGACGGGCTGGCTATCCGGTCGGCGACCAAGGTAACGGAAAAACTGCTGACGGCAACCAACCGGTTAAAGGTCATTGGACGTGCCGGAATTGGCGTTGATAATATTGATCGGGCGGCGGCCTCGCGGCAGGGGATCATTGTCATGAATACGCCGTTTGGCAATATGATCACAACCGCCGAACATGCCATTGCCATGATGTTTGCGGTGGCGCGGCAAATCCCCGAAGCCAATGCATCAACGCAATCCGGCAAGTGGGAAAAGTCGCGGTTTATGGGGGTTGAGCTGTCGGACAAAACGCTAGGCGTCATTGGGGCAGGAAATATTGGCGGCATTGTCTGTCAACGCGGTAAGGGGTTGAACATGCGGGTGATTGCCTATGACCCGTTCCTCACTGAGGATAAAGCCAAGACCATGGGAGTGGAAAAGGTTGATCTGGATACGTTGTTATCCAGAGCAGATTTTATCACTTTGCATGTGCCGCTAACTGATCAGACAGCGAATATTCTCAGCCGGGAAAATCTGGCCAGAACAAAGCCGGGCGTGCGAATTATCAATTGCGCCAGAGGTGGGCTGGTGGATGAAAAGGCGCTGGCCGATCTGCTTATATCCGGTCATGTTGCCGGTGCTGGTTTTGATGTTTTTGCGGATGAACCGGCGCTTGATAATCCGTTATTCCATTTGCCGAATGTGGTTTGCACGCCGCATCTGGGGGCGGCAACTGTGGAAGCACAGGAAAAAGTCGCGCTTCAGGTTGCCGAACAGATGTCAAATTATCTGCTTACCGGCGCTGTGACCAACGCCATCAACATGCCATCCGTAACAGCAGAAGAAGCAAAAGTTATGGCGCCTTGGCTGAAATTAGCTGGGCATCTGGGTGGTTTTGGCGGCCAGATGTCTGATGACCCGATTAAGAGCATCCGTATTCTTTATGATGGTTCGGTGGCAGAAATGAACTTGCCTGCACTTAATTCTGCGCTGGTTGCTGGTGTGCTGGCTTCAGCTAATCCGGATGTGAATATGGTATCGGCACCGGTGATTGCGGCGGCGCGCGGTATTCAGATCAGCACCACCACGCAAGATAAATCCGGTGCTTTTGAAGGTTATATCAAGGTGACTATTATCACCGAACGCATGGAACGGTCAGTGGCAGGAACGGTGTTTAGTGATGGCAAGCCGCGCTTTATTCAAATCAAGGGGATCAATATTGATGCCGAAATTGGCCGCCATATGCTGTATACCGCAAACGAAGATGTCCCGGGGATTATCGGTTTGCTAGGTGAAACGCTAGGGGCAGGCGGGGTCAATATTGCCAACTTTACGCTTGGCCGTGAAGCTGCCGGTGGTGAGGCTATTGGCTTGCTTTATCTGGATGCACCGGCACCGGCGCCAATACTGGATCAACTGCTCCAAACAGGCAGTTTCCGGCAGGTCAAGGCGTTGGTATTTGCTGATAGTATCTGATCCGGCCAGATGCAAAACCCCATAGAATGAGGACAAACACATGACAGCACATATAACGAAAGCCGGTATCATTGGTATTGGCAGCATCGGTAGCGCAGTGGCAACGGGGCTGGCACGGGCGGGGCATCCGGTTGTCATATCCAGACGGGGGGCTGTGCGGTCAGCGGCATTGGTGGCGGCGTTTGCCAATATCACGGCGGCAGAAAATCAATCGGTGCTTGATCAGACCGGGGTGGTTTTCATTGCGCTTAATGATGCTGATGCGGTGGCGGCTTTGAAACCGCTGGAATTCCGGCCGGATCATGTGGTGATATCGCTGATGGCTGGCATGGAACTGGCCACGCTGGGGCGACTGATTGCACCGGCAAATGCGCGAACAATCATGATCCCGTTTCCGGCGATTGCTGATGGCGGCTCACCTGTTCTGGTGATGGGGGATGCGGCGCCGGTGGAACAGATATTTGGTCAAACCGATAGCGTTATTCCAGTAGCAGATAGGGGTGAGCTGAACGCGTTTTTAGCGGCGCAGGCCATTTTGTCGCCGGTGGCGGTGATGGTTTCCGGTGCGGCAAAATGGGCTGGCTCACATGGCGGTGATACCGATAAAGCAGAACGATTTTTGCGGCGGCTGATCGCATCCAGCCTGTCGGGGATGCCAAGCGATGATCTGATCACCGCGCTGAATACGCCGGATGGATACAATCAACGCCTGCGCCAGTATTTTGAACAACAAGGCTTGTCGGCCAACATAGACACCGGCCTATCAAAACTAAATCCCCCCACCGGTAAAGATGCGTGATGGGGTGGGGGTTTTTATATCAGCGCAGGGTCATTATAAAGTAAATAATCTGCAAAAATCCGTTCGAGCTTGTTGTTTAAAGAAATTATTTTATTGATAGTTTCTAGATAATACCTCACCCCAAACAGCTTCTACTTCTAATATGCTTGCATATGTCTCGCCGTAGACTCCTCTAATGGCACCAAATTTTTTCTGATGGTAATCATATTTTGAGTCATTAACCCAATCCTGATCGAAAAATATTGCCTCGAAACAGAACTGGTGAGGTCAGTCAGTGAACACATAAAACTGGCTAACCCTACATAAACAAATAACGCCTTGGCTGTCAAATTTATAGCCGACATATCCTGCCAAAACTTGACATGGCAATATGACACCCTCTAG
>JAHEII010000121.1 GCA_024639485.1 Alphaproteobacteria bacterium | reverse complement strand
TTATCATGATATCCTCCCTTGAATTATCATTATAAAATAATAGGCATAATTTTTATTATCTGTATAGGATGATTTTAAAAAGATATCATAGTATATTATAATCCATTGTTATTTATTGATTTTAAAAAGCATGATGACATTAAGTACGTTTTTTAAAACCTTGGCTGATGTTTTTGATGGTGATCTGGATATAGAACGGATTGCCCGCAAAGAATTACAATCCCAAACTGGCGCATCTGATATGGATCATACGGGCGGGGCTTTACCTGCCCCACTTCAGGAAGTCATGCGACTTCCGGATGCGCATCCGATTTGTGCTGATATTCTCGATATTGCTTTCAACTGGGCACCGCCAGAAACATCCAGTGATCCGCTTTATCAAAAAGATAGTACCTTCAAATCGCATGTTGAATTGCTTGGCCCCGACGGATTAATAAAATCTGACATCGTCCGGATAGGGCTTTATGGCATGCTATCACATTCGGAATATGGATTACGCACGCACCCGGCGGAAGAAATTTTTATTATGCTTGCTGGTGACTGTCTATGGAAAAGGGGCGATGCACCCTATTCATTACTAACCGTAAAGGGAAGATCCCATCATCCGTCATATCTTCCACATGCCACTAAAACACAGAGTAATGCTTTTATGTCTGTGTATGTCTGGCATGGTGACCTATCCACCAATCAATATGTGTATAGCGGGCGTCCCCCGAAAAATTAATCCGTAAATAATTCGCGGATTAGCGCTGGCCTGTTTCGGTATCCGGATTGCCCCAGACATCTTTTTCTATACGCGGCAATGGTGGATGCCCCAAAATATCATCACTTAGTTTTTCGGCTATCATGATAGTCGGGGCATTGGTGTTTCCATTTGTGACAACCGGCATGATTGATGCATCGACTACCCGCAATCCCGATATCCCATGCACTCGCCCACTTGCGTCAACCACTGCACCCTTATCATTTGCATCACCCATTCGGGCGGTGCAGGATAAATGCCATTGCGTTGTTGTATGTGTATTCAGAACGCGGTCAAACTCATCATCAGATTGCACATCATTTCCCGGGAAAATTTCCTCGCCCCGGAGTTCTGAAAATGCTGGCTGTTCCACTAATTCTCTAACAAGCTTTATGCCTTTACGCATAGCTTCCCGATCACGGCTATCTTTCAGATAATTTACCAGAATACTAGGCGGATGTGCAGGATCAGACGACCGCAATTCTATTTTGCCACGGCTATATGCACGCATCAGCCCAACATGAATCTGAAAAGCATGTTCCTGAAGCGGCTTCCATGTAGCGTCATCAACAGCAATGGGGGAAATGATAATCTGCAAATCCGGATATTCCACCTCCGGCGCTGATCGGATGCACCCTAATCCCTCAAAAAGATTAGAACCCACAATCCCCCGGCGTGTTGTCAGCCACTGAATGCCTGCCATAAGTTTTGCTAGTGGTTTTGTTTTCGGCCAGAAAGATACAGGCTGTTTGCATTTATATTTCAGCACAAAATCAGGATGATCATTGAGATTCTGGCCAACACCCGGTAAATCATGACGCACATCGATACCCATATCACGCAGATGTCTGGCCGGGCCAATACCTGATAACATCAGAATATGTGGTGAGCCTACGGCGCCTGCGCTAAGAATAATTTCTTTGCTAGCATATGCGTTTACAATATGTCCGCTACGGTCTTTATAAGTTACTCCAGCGGCTTTATTGCCATCAAAAATAAGCCGCTGTACCTGTGCATGTGTATGTATGGTCAGATTAGAATGACGGCGTACCGGATCAAGATAGGCGCGAGCGGTGCTCCACCTTTCGCCTTTAAAAACGGTGCGGTCTGAAACGCCAAACCCCTCCTGACATCTTCCGCTGATATCATCTGTTACTATGTAGCCTGCTTCTTCACCAGCTTTCAAAAAGGCCAGCGTTAATGGGTCTTCCGGTTTCGCACGATGGACGTGAAGTGGGCCACCTTCGCCCCGATACTCATCACCGCCACCGCCATAATTTTCCATCCGTTTAAAATATGGTAATACGTCAGCATAACTCCAACCCACGCATCCGGATTGCCGCCAGCCTTCATAGTCAAGCGCATGTCCACGAATGAATACCATCCCGTTAATAGACGATGACCCACCCAGTGTCTTACCGCGATCATGCTGTAACTGGCGGCCGTTTAATTCAGGCTCCGGCTCTCCCTGAAAAGCCCAATTATGCTTAGTGTTTGTCAGGTTTGACAAAACAGCTGCCGGCATTTTTAAAGAAAGTGCCGTGTTATTCGGCCCTGCTTCCAGTAATAATACCCGATTATTTCCACTATTGATCAGCCGGTTTGCCAGTACACATCCCGCTGATCCTGCCCCAACAATGATATAATCAAAATCCATTTATAACTTTGTTCCCTGTGGGATACTGATCCTTTGATTAACATTATTTTAACCAAATAGACACGTTAGCAAAGACAATACCGCACAAATTGCTATTTCCAAAATATGAATTTCGGGGTTAACTTCGATTTATATAGCTTTTTTCTCACTACTCTCTTTTTGATTTAATAAAACTGGTCGCCTCTCAGCGCAATCAAGCCATGGTCGTTTCCGTATCTGTGTAATCTTTGCCATTTACCGTCACCGTGTATTTTTGGAGGTCGATGTACAAACACTGTTACTTGCCGCGCAAATATGCTTACCTTAAATATTATTAAAAGGCATATTATTTAAGGATATGGTAGAAATCCGGGTGAATATTATCATGCAGCTTACGAAATATTTTAGAAAATATATATTATGAATAAACCGACACTGCTTTTTATCTCAATTGGCGAACTTGCGACACATCTGTTAGAAGCGGTAGCACGAAGCGATATATTTTCTACTATTATCGTTGCTAGCAGAGATATCAATAAAGCCCGGAAAAGGGTTAACAATGCGCTATTAGGGGCAGGAATTGAGGGATATTTTCCACAAATCATTGCAGAGGATTTAGATGTTCATAGCAATGATTTCTCAACTAAACTGAAAGATATCAATCCAGATTATATTTTTTCCGCTCCGTCGCTGTTTCCTTGGTGGAAACTGTCACCTAGTGATATTCATATTCCATTTGCCGGTTACACTGCCCTGCATTTGTCATTGATGCAAAGCTTTCGTAATCAAATTGCCAAGGCAGATATTGATGCTTTCTGGATTGGCGCGTCTTTTCCGGATGTGATTAACGCCATGCTTAACCGAACCGGTTTTGGGCCCGATTGCGGCATAGGTAATGTTCAAGAACCTATCGCCAAGATTCAAATGGAAGTTGGCCGCGCTACAAAAGCTAGCCCAAGCGAAATTGACGTTAAATTAGTCGCGCAACATGCTTTTGAGTACTTTGTTTTGAATGATGTCATACCCCATGAATTACCGCCTTATATGCTCAAGGCTTCATTAGGGGATAAAGATATTACTAATATTGCTGAAAAAGCCCTGCGCCAGCCCTTTGCCTTTCCCTATGATTTGCATTTCAATCGGGTAACGGCTTCTTCTGCTCTTGTCGCCCTGCGTGCGTTGACCAGTGCGACAGAAACAGCTATCCATCTGCCCGGTATTGGGCGTTATGTGGGGGGCTATCCTGTCCGGGTAAGTAAGGCAGGAATCGCGTTTAACCTTCCTGAAGAATGGTCGATGCAACAAGCCATCTCGGTTAACGAAGCGTCTTTACCGTGGGATGGAATAGAAAGTATGACCGAAGACGGAACCATATTTTTTACAGAAGAAACCCAGCAAGCCTTATTTCAATGTCTTGGAAAACCTGTTGAAAAGCTATCCGCAGAAACAGCGCAAGAACAAGCATCCGATCTGTTACGCGCCTTAGGTTAAGCTAGCCTTTATTTGCACCTTGATTTTGTAAAAATGTAGAGTCTTGATCATTCTTCAGGCAAGTTTTGCCAAAGACCCAAGTTTTGCCCAAGGCCTTAAAATAAACATTCTCATGAGGTAATTTAAACAGTCTGAAGTTGATACTTCTTACGCACCAAAGAGTTTGCCGGGGTTGAGAATATCATCAGGGTCTAGCGCCTTCTTGACCGCGATCATGATATCCACTGCCGAACCCATTTCCTGCTTCAGATATTTCATCTTGCCCTGACCAATCCCGTGCTCACCTGTGCAGGTGCCACCCATGGCAATCGCGCGTTCCGACAGCCGTTCCGAAAACCCCTTGATTTTCGCCCATGTCTCCGCGTCGTCGGGAAGCGCCATCGGCAGCGTGTGAAAATTGCCATCTCCGACATGGCCGACGATGGGGGCAATGATACCTATATCTTTTATATCACGACAAGTTTCCTCAACGCATTCCGCCAGCCGTGAGATCGGTACACAGACATCTGTCGATATCCCTTGCGCCCCGGGCAGGAGCGACATCGCCGCCCAGAACGCATCATGCCGTGCCTTCCAGAGCTTAGCCCGTTCTTCCGCATCCGTTGTCCATGTAAACGCATGTGGGGTGTGCTCTGCGGCAATTTCACCAAACATCTCTGATTGCTCACGCACACCATTTTCCGTACCATGAAACTCTAGCAACAACAAAGTTTCCTCTGGCAAGTCAAGCCCCGAATACTGGTTGCAAGCCCGCACCTGCACCGGATCAAGCAGCTCAATCCGGGCCACGGGAATACCATACTGGATAGAAGTAATGACCGCCTTACAGGCCGCCTCAATAGAAGGGAATGAACAAATACCGCCTGCGATAATCTCCGGGATACCATGGAGCTTTACCGTCAATTCCGTGATGATCCCAAGGGTGCCTTCAGAGCCGATGAGAAGACGGGTCAAATCATAGCCGGCCGATGATTTCTTGGCTCGGCCACCGGTGCGGATCACCGTGCCATCCGCCATCACCGCCTCCAGTGCGAGGATATTGTCTTTCATCGTCCCGTAACGCACCGCATTAGTGCCCGAGGCACGGGTCGCCGCCATCCCTCCAAGGCTTGCATTTGCGCCGGGATCAATCGGGAAGAACAGCCCCTTGTCACGAAGATGGGTATTTAGTGCCTCTCGCGTCACCCCGGGCTGGACCACAGCATCAAGATCATCTTCATGAACCACCAGCACCTTGTCCATGGCGTTCATGTCGATGGAAATCCCGCCTTTAGGCGCGTTCACATGCCCTTCAAGCGATGAGCCGACACCAAAGGGGATGACCGGGCAGTGATGTTCCCTGCAGACCGAGACTACTGCCGCCACGTCTTCGGTGGAGTGGGCGAAGATAACCGCATCGGGCAGTTGACTCTTGATCTGCGTCGTTGTGTGGCTGTGATGTTGGCGCACACTGCTTGAGGTCGACAGCCTGTCACCA
>JAHEII010000115.1 GCA_024639485.1 Alphaproteobacteria bacterium | reverse complement strand
ACCCAAGCTCGATTGGTCAGAGCGTTACAGGATCAGCGTTTTAAGCGTCTTGGCGGCAATACCGAGGTCATGGTTGATGTTCGCGTCATCAGTGCAACATCGCATGATATCAAGACGAAAGTAGCAGAAGGCGAGTTCCGTGAAGATTTGTATTACCGGTTGAATGTGGTGCCGATAGCTATTCCGCCACTATCACGCCGCCGCGAAGATATCTCAGAATTGGCGCGGTACTTTCTGAATAAACGTCTTTCTGATGAAGGTGACCGAAAATTATCATTTACGCCTGATTGTCTTGCCGCTCTGGAAACCTATTCATGGCCGGGGAATATCACCCAGCTTCGTAATATGATTGATTGGCTTGTGATTATGATTGACCGCAACAAACATCAGATCACTTACAGTGACCTGCCTGCCGAAATTATGGGGGGTGGGCAAACTACCAAAGCGAATGATATCGGGATGTCATCGGCCATTACCATGCCGCTAAAAGAAGCACGGGAACAATTTGAAATCGAATATTTAGTGTCGCAACTGTCACGGTTTAATGGCAATATATCAAAAACCGCTGCCTTTATCGGAATGGAAAGATCAGCCTTGCACCGTAAGCTTAAAAATCTGGATATTCATATTGAAACGGCTGATCAGTCGGAGGAACATTCATGAAGATTGTTATCTGTGGCGCGGGGCAGGTTGGTTTTAGTATTGCCGGCCATTTATCCGAAGAAAATAATGACGTGACGATCATTGATGAAAGTGATGAGCTGATCCAGCGCGTCACAGAACATCATAACGTCAGGGGTGTTATCGGGGTACCTTCACATCCGGATATTCTGGCACAGGCAGATGTTGGTAATGCAGATATGCTGATTGCCGTCACAACCACCGATGAAATTAATATGGTGGCATGTCAGGTGGCGCATTCTATCTACCGGACTCCACTTAAAATTGCCCGTATTCATTCGCGCAGTTATCTTGATCCCCGTTTTGCGGATATGTTCAGTACGGATAACATGCCAATTGATCATATCATTTCCCCTGAAATAGAACTCTCACAGGCGGTTTTGCGGCGACTGGAAATACCGGGTGCTTTTGATGTCGGAAGCATGTGTGGCGATAAGGTTAAAATTATCGGCGTTAAATGCACGGATCAATGCCCCATTCTGGGTTCTCCTATCCGATATCTGGCAGACCTGTTTGATGACCTTAAAATGAGCATCATCGCTATTCTGCGTGATAACGCGGTGATTGTTCCCCGTGATGGAAGCGTCAAAATGATGGAAGGGGATGAAGTCTATTTTGTTTGCGAAGATACGCATTTAAGCCGTGCCATGACCAGTTTCGGGCATGAAGAACCCGAAAGCCGCCGTATCCTTATTGCTGGTGGTGGTAATATCGGAACTTTAGTTGCGAACGCTGTTCATGAAACGATTGAATCGTCACAACAGACCATTATCGAACTCAATAAAGATATAGCCAGACAGGCCGCGCTTAATTTACCGCAACAAATCACCATTATTCATGGTGATGCGCTGGAACCGGATATCCTGCATGAAGGTGGGGTTGCCGATGTGGATACCTTTATCGCAGTGACAGATGATGATGAGGTCAATGTCCTTTCATCTTTACTGGCACGGCGTTTTGGGGCGAAACATGTTGTGACTTTGATTAAGATGGCTAGTTTTGTGCCGCTGATATCAACCCTTGGCGTTGATAGCGTTATTAATCCACCGTCGATTACCGTATCCAGTATTCTAGAACATGTCCGGCGCGGACGTGTGCGGGACATTCATACCATTATCGAAGAAAAAGGTGAGGTAATGGAAGTGGAAGCACTGGCATCATCATCATTGGTTGGCACGCCCTTACGGTCTGCAAAATTGCCCAAAGGTGCTGTTGTAGGGGCGATCATGCGTAATGATAATTTTGTTATCCCACGCGGCGATACGATCATAGAGCCGGGCGATAAGGTCATTATGTTTGTTGCGCGCGGGTATATAGACGAAGTAGAGCGCATACTTTCTGTTCGGCTAGATTTTTTCTGATATTTAATCAAATATTAAACTAAAGTATAGCTACTTTTACTAAAGTAGTAATTGATAATTTATGTGATTAATCGTAAGTAATAATAAAATAACATGGACATATCATGGAAATATCATGGGGGATAAAATAATGGCACAAGATAAAGGCCAGAACTTACAAGAAATCTTTCTTAATTCTATTCGTAAAGATCATGCGGCGGTTACCGTATTTTTAGTGAATGGTGTGAAATTACAGGGCATTGTGACCTGGTTTGATAATTTTTCATTGTTATTAAAACGCGATCAGCACGTCCAACTGGTTTATAAGCATGCTATTTCCACTATCATGCCAACCAATCCTATTTCCTTGCAGGAAGACGAAGACAGCATGGAATAGGGGGCTCTTCTGCCTCAAACACCATTTCTTTAAAACTCTGCATCAGCCTATGTTTCATCTGTTCTCAGATAAGCATGAGGTTAAGGCAGGGTTTTTGCGTTTTGCCACCATTGTTCCATGTCATCCAGTGAACATTCATTCAGTGACATATTCTGATTATTTGCCTGATCTTCGATATGATTAAACCGTTTACGGAATTTTCTGTTGGTGCTGGCCAGTGCTTGTTCGGGATCAACGCCCAGCTTACGCGCCAGATTGACGGCTACAAACAGGATATCGCCGCACTCATCTTCTAGTGCGGATGGATTTGGGCTGGATGCGTTAATCTCGTCTTCCAGCTCTTGGGTTTCTTCGCGCATTTTATCCAGAACTGATCTGGCATCAGGCCAGTCGAAACCGACTCTGGCGGCTCTATTCTGTAATTTCAATGCCTGCATGACCGCTGGTAGAGTGGTAGCGATACCATCCAGAATCCGTGTTTCCCCTTTGCTGGCGCGCTCGCGGCTTTTGATATCTTCCCATTGCTCACGGACAGCGGCAGTACTATCAACGGCATTAGCGGTAAAAATATGCGGATGTCTGTTAATCATTTTCTGGCAGATGCTATTTGCTACATCTGTCAGATCAAACCGTCCGCCCTCGCTAGCAATTTGTGACTGAAAAACAATCTGTAATAACAGATCACCAAGCTCATCACGAATATCATCAGGATTACCATTTGCGACAGCATCAGCCACTTCATAAGCTTCTTCTATAGTGTAGGGGACAATGCTTTCATGGGTTTGCTCGATATCCCACGGACAGCCTTGTTCCGGATCACGCAATTTTTGCATGATATCCACAAGCGTCATCACGGCCGTAGCCATATCTGTTTTTTGCCGTATATTTTGTTGAGGTGACATAATTCTGCCTTATCTTGGTGATGAAATCTAAAAATTGGCAAGATCATTCTACCAATCTGTTGAAATTGATGCTAGACCTTAGATATTGAGATAATTTGATGAGTCACCGCATGCTTAATCAGCTTAGACGTTGGTTTTTTTCTGGAATACTAATTACCGCCCCATTGGCTTTAACGCTTTATGTGACGTGGTCGCTGATTACCTTCATTGATGATCAGGTGGGTGGGTTGTTACCAGCATGGCTTGATCCCCAGAATTACGCTGGCTTCCCATTGCCGGGTTTTGGTCTGGTTATTGCGGCTATCGGGTTTATTGTGATTGGCGCGTTAACCGCAGGAATTCTAGGTCGGTTTTTGCTTTCCATTTTTGATAGCATTACCAATCGTCTGCCGGTGGTACGGTCATTATATGGTGCGTCAAAACAGGTTCTTGAAACGATTATGGCAAGCCAGTCTGATGCGTTTCGCGAAGTGGTGTTAGTCGAATATCCACGCCGTGGCATCTGGGCTATTGGTTTTGTAACAGGATCAACCAAAGGTGAGGTGCAATCGCTATCCAAAGAAGATTTGATCAATGTCTTTGTTCCAACGACCCCTAATCCTACCTCTGGTTTTCTGTTGTTCTTTAAGCGGGATGAGGTGTTTGTGCTTGATATGGGTGTTGAGGAAGCGGTGAAAATGGTTGTATCTGGCGGTATTGTCACTCCTGTTGATCCTAACCCTGACCGCAAGCCCGTATCACTTGATAAGTCATCTAAGAGTGATTAGGTAAGTTATTGATATAAAGCATATTTATTTGGTTTTATATATTTACCCTCCTGCAAGATATGTAACCGCTTTATCCCGTTCAAATAATGCCATCAGGATACGCATGGCTTCATGTTCTGCATGATCAAGCATCGGGTCTTTTGCAATAATATCCTGCGCATAATCATGTGCCATGGCTAGCAAATCGTCATGATAGGCCAGATCAGCCAGCATAAATTCTGGATCACCGGATTGTCGTCTGCCTAATACTTCACCCGGGCCGCGCAAGCGCAAATCTTCGCTCGCGATGCGGAAGCCGTCATTTGTTTCGCGCATGATATTCAGCCGTGATTTTGCCACTTCACTTATCGGGGCGTTGTATAACAGCACGCATGATGATTTTTCGGCACCTCTGCCTACTCTACCTCTCAGCTGATGCAATTGTGCCAGTCCAAAACGTTCAGCGGATTCGATAATCATGATGCTCGCTTCTGGGATATCAACACCAACCTCAATGACCGTGGTCGCAATCAGCAATTGTGATTGTCCTGTCCGGAACTGTTCCATAGCATCTTCGCGTTCATCTGTTTTCATGCGGCCATGCACCAGAACCGGCTGACATTCGGGCAATGCCGCCGACAGATAGGTAAACCGTTCCTCAGCGGCCGCGATATCCAGCACGTCTGATTCTTCGATTAATGGGCAAATCCAGTAAGCACGCTTATCAGTAGATATGGTTGTTTTTAGTCGTTCAATGATATCGTCCATTTTTTCAATTGGCATAGCTGTCGTCACGATAGGCTGGCGGTTTGCCGGTTTCTCATCCAGTATAGACGTGTTGAGATCACCATAAGCCGTCATGGCTAGTGTGCGCGGGATTGGCGTGGCCGTCATCAGCAAAACATCAACGGCTTTGCCTTTCTGGCCAAGGATCAGACGTTGCCGGACACCAAAGCGGTGCTGTTCATCAATAACTACTAGCCCCAGATCATGAAACACCGTCTGATCAGAAATTAATGCATGTGTGCCAATGATTAGCGTGGCTTCACCGTTTTCAATAGCTTCCAGTGCTTCTCTTTTTTCTTGGGCTTTCATCCGCCCCAAGAGCAGATAAGCCTTAAGCCCCAGCGGTTCCAGCATCCGGTTAATTGATTGATGATGTTGTCTGGCCAGCACCTCGGTCGGGGCGATAATCGCGGCTTGTGCGCCTGTTTCAATGACTTTTAGCATAGCCATTAATGCGACCAGAGTTTTACCGGCACCAACATCACCTTGCAATAACCTTAGCATCCGGTGATCTGAATCCTGATCGGCATTGATTTCTGTGATGACGCGGTTTTGCGCATTTGTCAGCGAGAAGGGAAGCGCG
>JAHEII010000110.1 GCA_024639485.1 Alphaproteobacteria bacterium | reverse complement strand
CGCAATATAGCCTTCGGTAGTGGCGTTTCCTGCACCGTCCGGCATGAAATCATGTAACGTCAGATGATCAGTAGTCATGCGAAAATCACCTTCACTTTTTCCAATGCCTCAGCCAATATATCAAAATCCTGTCGGGTGTTATAGATACCGACACTTGCTCTGGCTGTTGCTGGTAAATCCAGATAATCATGCAATGGCTGGGCGCAATGATGACCGGCACGAATGGCTACCCCTGCCCGATCAACAATAGTTGATATATCATGTGGATGCGCGCAATCCATCACGAATGAAATCACGCCTGATTTACCGGGGGCTGTTCCGATCAAGCGCACGCCATCAATGGCCGACAGTTTTTGATGCGCATAGGTGATCAGATCATGTTCATGATTCCTGATCTGATCCATGCCAATAGCATCAACATAATCAATGGCGGCGGCAAAACCGATAGCCTCTGCAATAGGCGGAGTTCCAGCCTCAAACCTTTCAGGCGGGTCTGCATAGGTTGATTGTTCTATCGTGACCCGATCAATCATTGATCCACCACCGATGAATGGCGGCATATCAACCAGCAATTCTTTGCGCCCCCACATCATGCCTATGCCGCTTGGGCCGTAGAGCTTATGCGCTGAAAATACATAAAAATCACAACCAAGCGCCTGCACATCCACCGGCATATGCACAGCCCCCTGACAACCATCAACAACCATAACGGCATCATGGGCATGTGCCAGTTCAGACAACGCCTTGATATCATAAACCGTTCCCAGCACATTAGATACATGCGGCATGGCAATAATGCGTGTCTTATCCGTAACCATATCGGAAATCTTATCCATATCAATATGGCCATCAGGTTCAACTGGTGCGGCTTTCAGCGTGGCGCCTGTTTGCTTACAGATCATTTGCCACGGAACAATATTAGCATGATGATCAGCGATAGAAATCAGCACTTCATCGCCTTCTTTAAGCACCAGACCACCATAAGAATGGGCAATAATGTTGAGCGACATGGTCGCCCCTTGGGTCAACACAATCTCATCAGCGGATGGGGCATTAATGAAATGGGCAATCTTGGCTCGTGTTGCCTCAAACCTGTCGGTTGCTTCTTCACTTAGTTGATGAATACCGCGATGAACGTTTGAATAATGCTGGCTATACGCATCAGATACAGCATCAATAACCATTTGAGGTTTCTGGGCGGATGCCGCTGAATCCAGATAGGTTAGCGGTTTTCCATGCACCTGCCGCCGCAGAATGGGGAAATCATCGCGAATATTCCGCCAGTCAATTATCTGTTCCATCACATGTTGAGATTCCATTAACTTACCCGTGTCTTAATCCAGTGTTCAATCGGTTCTATCAGCCATTCCCGCTTGGGGTCATCCAGCGCATCAACCACATCCACCAGAAAGGCTTCGATTAGCATTTGCCGGGCTTCGTCGCATCCGATCCCCCGGCTCATCAGATAGAACAGCTGATCACTATCAAGTTCACCAATGGTAGCACCATGCGAACAGGTGACATCATCAGCATAGATTTCTAGCTCTGGCTTGGTATTTGCTTCAGCATCACGCGACAGAATAAGCGTCCGGCTCATCTGATTGCCATCTGTTTTCTGGGCATAACGTTTAACCTTGACCTTACCCTGAAACACGGCTTTGGACTGATTATCCAGTACGCCGTGAATCCGTTGAAAAGACTGACAATCCGGAGCATCGTGATCAATACGGCTGGTAACATCACGCATTTGCGCATCTCGCCCCAGATAAACCGCATTAAGATAAGATTGCGCGTCGGCTTCCATCAGCGATACTTGTGTTTCGCTTCGGGTAATATCACCGCCAGCCATAACCATATCACCCGAATACACGGATTTGGATTTCTGCTGAACCAGATTGAGCCCCAGATGATACCGTTGATCCGATTCAATCAGCCGTCTGGCGTGATGTAGCTTTGCGCCTTCTTCCAGACAGAACAGCATTACAGGCGCTGATAAACCGGCACCACCGCCTTTATGTTCTTCCAGAATGGTCAGCTCAGCACCCGGTAGCAATTTAAATACAACCACCGCATGACTGGATATGCCATCCCCAGAATAATCAAAAATCAACTGCAAGGGATTGTCCACGACCTGATCAATAGTAATGGCCAAACCATCGCTTGCATGGGCAAGAGCAAAATCAGCAACATGATGACCCTGTGGAATAGCTGCCGCCAGAGCCGACGACAACGCCGCATTCTCAGACAATTTCTGACATAGCACACCATCATTAAATGATATATTATCAACAGGTTGATGAATACCATTAATAAAATGGATAAAGTTATTTTCTGACGAGGATGATCCAGTTATTGCGGTATCCGCAGGCAAAAATGTGGTCTTTCTAATCGCGTTAATATTGGTAAACCGCCACGCCTCATCCTTGCTACCCGGCCAGCCATTATCAGCATAGCGCGACGCAGCGTCAGCGGCCAGACGTTCAAAACTGACAACATCATGCGGCATTGGTGAACTCTCCATATCCTGATTTTTCGACTTCAAGCGCCAGCGTTTTATCACCGGATTTGACAATCTTTCCATCAGCCAGAATATGAACATGATCCGGAATAATATAGTCAAGCAGACGTTGATAATGGGTAATTACAAGCACCCCGATATCATCCGTTTTCAGCGCATTCACGCCTTCGGATACAATGCGTAAGGCATCTACATCCAGACCGGAATCCGTTTCATCCAGAATGGCCATCTTTGGTTCCAGCAATGCCATTTGCAAAATCTCATAGCGCTTTTTCTCACCACCGGAAAATCCGACATTAACAGCTCTTTTCAGCATATCATCCTTGATGCCCAGCTTGTTAGCAGCTTCACGCACGGTTTTAACAAAAGCAATATGATCTATTTCATCAAGGCCAGCCTCAATCCGTCTGGCATTAACAGCCCCGCGCAGAAAGCTCATGCCGCCAACACCCGGCAATTCCACCGGATACTGGAAAGCCAGAAACAGCCCTGCCCTTGCCCGCTCATCGGCTTCCATTTCCATCACGGACACGCCGTCAAGACGGATATCACCATTCGTCACTTCATAGCCGTCACGGCCAGCCAGCACATAGGATAAAGTGCTTTTACCAGACCCGTTAGGCCCCATGATAGCATGGATTTCTGATGGGTTAATGGTCAGATTGATGTCTTTTAAGATAGGCTTATCGCCAATTGAGGCATGTAGATTTTCGATTTCCAGTAATGGCATGATATTATCCTACGCTTCCTTCTAGTGATATGCCGATCAGCTTTTGCGCTTCAACGGCGAATTCCATTGGTAATTCTTTCATAACTTCTTTGCAAAACCCGTTTACGATCAATGATACCGCGTCTTCGGTGGTCATCCCCCGTTGCAAACAGTAAAACATCTGATCTTCGGATATGCGTGAGGTTGTGGCCTCATGTTCCACCTTTGCGCTGGGATTGCGTGAGGTGATATAAGGCACGGTATGCGCCCCGCACTGATCACCTACAAGCAGGCTGTCACACTGGGTGAAATTACGGGCATTTTCTGCGCCCGGCATCATCCGCACCAATCCGCGATAGGTATTGTTTGACCGGCCGGCAGAAATACCTTTTGAAATAATGGTTGATTTTGTATTTGCGCCGATATGGATCATTTTTGTTCCCGTATCCGCTTGCTGGGCATTATTTGTCACGGCAACAGAATAAAACTCACCTACACTGCCCTCACCCTGCAAGAGACATGACGGATATTTCCATGTGATGGCTGATCCGGTTTCGACTTGCGTCCATGATATTTTAGAACGTGCCCCACGGCATGCGCCACGCTTTGTGACAAAGTTATAAATGCCGCCTTTACCGTTTTCATCACCCGGATACCAATTCTGAACAGTGGAATATTTGATTTCTGCATCATCCATGGTTACCAGTTCAACAACAGCGGCATGCAATTGATTTTCATCACGTTGCGGCGCGGTACAGCCTTCAAGATAGCTGACATAAGAGCCTTCTTCGGCAATAATCAATGTCCGCTCAAACTGCCCTGTATCCTTTTCATTGATGCGAAAATATGTGGATAATTCCATCGGACAACGCACGCCTTTGGGGATATAGACAAATGATCCATCGGTAAACACCGCTGAGTTTAATGCCGTGAAATAATTATCGCCTTGTGGGACAACCGAACCGATATAGGCTTTGACCAGATCAGGGTGATTTTTAATCGCCTCAGAGATTGGACAGAAAATCACACCGACCTCTGCCAGCTTTTCCCGAAAAGTTGTCACCACGGAAACGGAATCAAATACCGCGTCTACGGCAACACCGGCCAGCATTTCCTGCTCATGTAATGGAATACCCAGCTTTTCATATGTGCGCAACAATTCGGGATCGACCTCATCAAGAGATTTGGGGCCATCCCCCTTTTTGGGTGCCGAATAATAATGAATATCCTGATAATCAATCGGCGGGTAATTCAGCATTGCCCAATCCGGATCATCCATTTTCAACCATGTTGCATAGGCTTTCAAACGCCATTCCAGCATCCATTCCGGCTCTTCTTTTTTGGCCGAGATCATGCGGATAGTGTCTTCGCTCAAACCTTTGGGCGCTTTGTCAACTTCGATATCGGTAACAAAGCCGTATTTGTACTTTCCCGTAGCTTCTTCAACTTGGCGTACTGTTTCTGCGGTTGCAGACATTTATTCACCCTCCATTTTTGATGGTGTTAATGATGTTTGGGATTGGATATTGGTATTATATTCAATTTGTTCCGGAAACATGTCATCCGGATTGCATAGATCAGCCAGACTTACATCCTTGAGTGCGTGGGAAATCGTCGTATTGATTTTTTCCCAGTTACCACCCAGAAAACAACTATTACGCGCTGAACATTTGTCTTCTGATGTTGTTACGCATGATGTCAGCGCTATTGGACCTTCCAGTATCTCAACTATATCAACAAGCGAGATATCCGCCGCTGGCCGCAATAACCGGTAACCGCCAGATTTACCACGTTCAGCATGGACAAAATCAGAACTGGCCAATTCCTTGAGTATTTTCTGGGTTGTTGTCTGAGTTAATCCAGCTTGCCGTGACAATCCAACCGAAGAATGAAGCCGCATGGGATCATCGGCATAATTGCTGGCCATAGCAGACAATAAAACCGTCCCATAATCAGTCATTTTATTCAATCTGATCATAAATACACTCAGTAAAACTTGATAGCAGGAACACTGGATAAAACATAATAACAGACTAAAATAGTCTGTATTACCTATATCGCTTGAAACTATGGTTTTTTCAAGGGCAAAACCGAAAAAAAGCCCTGTTTAGACATATGGTGAGACATATTGCCCACACAGACAAAACCCCTATCGCTAAAGAGCAATAGGGGCTTAGAGATCATTATGCGTAAAGATCTGGTTAGGATTATCCCAAACCGTTCCATAT
>JAHEII010000004.1:3384-28113 GCA_024639485.1 Alphaproteobacteria bacterium | reverse complement strand
TATTCAATGGAAAGCTCGGTTCCCATCATCCGGTAGCTTTTTTCCATCCGCATCGTATCCATAGCACGGATACCAAATGGCTTGATGCCTAAATCAGCGCCTGCTTCCATCAGCCGGTCAAATATATGATTCTGATATTCAATCGGGTGATGCAATTCCCAACCAAGCTCACCAACATAATTCACTCTGGCCGCTAATGTTGGCGCATGCCCCGCGTCAATCCAGCGTGACGATAGCCACGGAAAGGCGGCATTTGAAAAATCAGTTCTAGGGCTAACCCGTTCCATCAATGTTCGTGCTTTTGGCCCTGCAATTACCAGCACACCCATCGCATTCGTCACATTGGTGAACTGAACACTGCCGTCTTCGGGCATATGTTTTCTAATCCAGTCATGATCAACGGATTGCAGCGCCCCTGCTGATACGACATAAAAACTGGTATCGGATTCTTTGATAATTGTATATTCCGAATGAACGCCGCCACCATAGCTCAACGCATGGCAAAGATTAACTCGGCCGGCTTTTTTAGGGATACGGTTTGCAATCAGACGGTCAAGAAACTCAGCCGCGCCAGTGCCGGTGATTTTAGCCTTGGCAAAGGCAGACATATCCAGAATCCCAACATTTTCAGTCGTATTCCTGACTTCATTTCCGATATGTTCAAACCACGCTGACCGGCGGAATGACCAATCGTCTTCCTGTGGGACACCTTCAGGGGCGAACCAGTTTGGTCTTTCCCAGCCAAAACTTGCCCCGAATACCGCCCCCAGATTTTTCATGCGGTCATAGCAAGGGGTTGTTCTCAGCGGTCTGGCGCCTTCGCGTTCTTCATCCGGATAATGTGTGGTGAAGACATTGGCATAGGCTTCTTCGTTTTTCTCAATCAGATAGCTTTCGGTGGCATAATTGCCATAACGGCGCGGATCAACACCAGACATATCAATGGTTGGCTCACCTTCGACCATCCATTCTGCTAACTGCCAACCAGCACCACCGGCCGCCGTGATGCCAAAGGAATGGCCTTCGCTTAACCAGAAGTTCTTTAATCCCGGTGCAGGCCCAATAATCGGATTACCATCCGGCGTGTACGCAATCGCGCCATTATAGACACGCTTAACGCCAACCTCACCAAAAGCCGGAACCCGGAACATGGCGCTTTCAATATGCTGTTCAATCCGTTCCAGGTCTTCTTGGAACAATTCATATTCACTGTCTTCGCTAGGGCCATCAACATAACATGCTGGTGCGCCGTGTTCATAAGGGCCTAGTATCAAACCGCCCGCTTCTTCGCGCAAATACCAGCCATTATCACTATCCCTAAGCACGCCCATTTCTGGCAGGCCTTCGGCATGGCGGGCTTTGATCTCCGGATGCGCTTCGGTGACGATATATTGATGCTCAACCGGAATAACCGGAACGTTCAGACCGACCATAGCGCCTGTTTTACGGGCAAAGTTTCCAGTACAGGACACCACATGTTCGCATGTAATTGTGCCTTTATCTGTGACAATTTCCCACTCACCAGAAGCAGTTTTGTTAATTGCCTGCACGGTTGTGTTCCGGTGGATAGTTCCACCCATATCCCGCGCACCTTTAGCCATCGCTTGAGTCAGATCAGCAGGCTGAATATAGCCGTCTTCGGGATGCTGGATCGCGCCAATCAGGCCTTCTGTGTTGCACATTGGCCATGCTTCTTTGATCTCAGCAGGGGTTAGCCGCCGCACATCAACGCCAATCGTATCAGCAACACCAGCATATTGCATATATTCATCCCAGCGATCAGCCGTGCTGGCAAGGCGGATATTCGATACCTTGCGCAAGCCCACATTCATGCCGGTTTCTTCTTCGAGTTCTTTATAGAACTTGACCGAATATTTATGCACCTGCCCTACAGAATAGGACATGTTGAATAACGGCAATAAACCAGCCGCGTGCCATGTTGAGCCGGATGTTAATTCTTTACGTTCAATCAATACCGCATCTGTCCAGCCTTTCTTGGCCAGATGATAAAGCATGGAAACACCAACAACTCCGCCACCAATAACAACTACACGCGCATGATTGTTCATGACATATTCCTCCGAGCATCTCGACTGTGTTATTTAATATGGTTCAATATGCCAAAATTAATCTGGCATAGCATCCGGCAAACGACATAATCATGTCAAATCCGGCCTTCTCCAATATGTCAAAACGGCATAACCAAATACTATCTATTTAAGGGTATAGCCGTTGCACCTGCCACGCCGCCGCATCACCAGCAGGTTGTTCAATGGGTTTGGTAAATCGAAACCGGTCATGTAGACGGGATTCCCCATCCTGCCAGAACTCCATTTCATGCGGGATCAGACGATATCCTCCCCAGAATGGCGGTCTGGGCGGGTTTTCGGGATATCGTTTTTCGATATCGGCCACGCGGCCGGACAGAATCTCCCTGCTAGCTAGCGGCTGTGATTGCTCTGACGCCCATGCCCCTATCCGGCTTCCATATGGTCGGCTGTTATAATATGCATCTGAATCCGTTTCTGAAAGCCGTTCAATCCGGCCGACTAACCGCAATTGGCGGCGTAATGATTTCCAGTGAAAGCTCATGGCCGCGCGACCGGTTCCATCCAATTCGGCGGCCTTTCTGCTCGTGTAATTGGTATAAAAATGAATGGCGCTATCGTCACGACCTTTCATCAGCACCACACGAACAGATGGCCAACCGTCATCGGAAACCGTAGCTAGCGCAACCGCATTCGGGTCATTGATTTCTGTTTTTTCTGCTTCTGCCATCCACGCATCAAGCAGATGAAACGGGTTTTGTCCGGTTGGATCAAATGTCATTGGTTCCGCCATGATCAATTCACTTTCATTGGGTTAATGGTTTAAAATCAGCGCACTAATCCTATATATATTTAATTACATATGTATGATGCCCTAATTATTCCAGTTTGGCGTGCCTTTCTTTTGTCATAAATATGTGGCAAATTGTAACGATTGAGATGTTTTGCACATTATTTTACCAAACTTTTGCATTGAATATGTATCGGACAGACAACAGTCACCACTATCTAACAGGCTTTTGTCAGACAAACCGGAGGCAAAAATGAATATTTTTAAAACATGGATAATGGCTTTGGCTATAATCATCCCCTTTAGCGCAATGGCCGCATCAACGACTAGCGTTGATACCGTCACAGGGCAGGTGAATTATGTAGACACACTCACCTCATCATTTATTCAACAGAATCCGGTGACAGAACGGGTCTGCCAGATACAGGATGTTCCGATTTATGCGCAAGCCGGCGAGCAATCCGATGAACTTGGCAGCATGATTATTGGCGGATTGATTGGAAGCGCGGTTGGTAACGGGCTAACCAGTAAAGATGGCGCCGGAACAGCAGGCGCTGTTGCTGGGGCTTTACTTGGCCGCAATGCCGCTAAACAGCAAAACAACGCTAATCAGCGCATCGTAGGATATCGTCAGGAAAATGTATGTGAAAATATCACTACCGTGCGGCAGGATCGGGTGGAAACCATTACCGGATACCGTTTGACTGTTACCGTTGACGGCAAGCGCATTACGGTTGACAGCAACACGCCGTATAATAGCGGTGATACCATTATATTGACGCGGAAGACCACATATAGCCTGCGCTAATTATAAATGATATGCTTTTATTGGCATCAGGGACTTGTCTTATCAAGCCCCTGATTGCTAATATGGATTTTTATAGTAATGGCTAGACAAATGACTCAACATAATGACCTACTCAAAGGAAAACGCGGCCTGATCATGGGTGTTGCGAATGATCGCTCTATCGCTTGGGGTATTGCCGCCAAAGCACATGAAGCCGGAGCTGAACTTGCATTCACCTTTCAGGGTGATGCGCTGGAAAAACGGGTTCGCCCACTGGCCGCAAGCGTCAATTCTGATCTGGTTGTGTCATGTGATGTGACCAATGATGATGATATTGACCGTCTGTTTTCAGAAATAGAACAAAAATGGGGAAAGCTTGATTTCATCGTTCATGCCATTGCCTATTCTGATAAAGCTGAACTCAAAGGCGATTATTACAATACCACTCGCGATAATTTTAGCCGAACAATGGATATTTCCGTGTATTCGCTAACAGCCATTACCCAGCGTGCGCAATCTGTGCTTAATGACGGTGGGTCTATTCTGACGCTGACATATTATGGTGCCGAACGGGTGATGCCGCATTACAATGTTATGGGCGTAGCCAAAGCGGCATTAGAAGCATCGGTGCGTTATCTGGCGGCTGATCTGGGTAAACGGAATATTCGCGTCAATAGCCTGTCCGCGGGGCCGGTGAAAACGCTAGCCGCGTCTGGCATTGGTGATTTCCGCTATATTCTCAAATGGAATGCCTATAACTCACCGCTGAAACGCAATGTAACCCTTGATGATATAGGTGGGTCTGGCGTTTATCTCTTGTCTGATATGTCCAGCGGTGTCACCGGTGAAACGCATCATGTTGATTGCGGGTATCATGTTGTTGGCATGAAAGCCGTGGATGCACCGGATATCACCGTGGAACCATCTGATGGCTGATAACAGTTTCGGAACGTTGTTCCGCTTTACCACTTTCGGGGAAAGCCATGGCCCTGCCATTGGCTGTATTGTTGATGGGGTGCCGCCGCGTCTGTCGCTTAGTGAAAATGATATTCAACCCTATCTGGATCGCCGCAAACCCGGCACATCACGATTTGTGACTCAACGCCGCGAAGATGATCACGTCCGGATTCTTTCCGGCGTATTTGACGGCAAAACCACTGGAACGCCGATTGCGCTGATGATTGAAAATACTGATCAGCGGTCAAAAGATTATTCAAACATTGCCCAGCAATATCGCCCCGGCCATGCGGATTATGCCTATGATGCAAAATATGGCATCCGGGATTACCGTGGTGGTGGCCGGTCATCGGCGCGTGAAACCGCTAGCCGTGTAGCCGCTGGTGCCATTGCTCACCATATTCTGGCCAGCGCATGCCCTGATCTAACCATCCGTGGCGCGGTCGTCCAGATTGGTGATCATGCGGTAAACCGCGATAACTGGAACTGGGATACCAAACGGGATAACCCGTTTTTCAGCCCGGATGCGGGCATTGTGCCAATATGGGAAGATTTTCTGGACGATACCCGCAAAAAAGGTTCATCCGCAGGTGCCATTATTGAAATTGTGGCTGATGGTGTTCCGGCCGGACTTGGCGGCCCTATTTACAACAAACTGGACGCCCAGCTAGCCGCCGCCATGATGAGCATCAATGCCGTCAAAGGGGTTGAGATTGGTGACGGGTTTGCCGCCGCCGCTATCCCCGGTGATCAGGCCGGTGATACCATGCGCGCCAATGCTGATGGCAAACCTGTCTTTACCAGCAATCACGCTGGCGGTGTATTGGGCGGTATTTCGTCTGGCCAGCCGCTAGTTGTCCGTTTTGTGGTTAAGCCGACCAGTTCTATTCTGACCCCACGACCAAGCATTGATAGTGACGGCAATGAGATTGAGGTCGTCACCAAAGGCCGCCACGATCCTTGCGTGGGTATTCGTGCTGTTCCTATTGGTGAGGCCATGATGGCTGTTGTTCTGGCTGATATGCTAATGCAGCAAACCGCACAATGTGGGCTAATCAATCCGGAATAACAGATATATTTACGGCTTTCTTGCCGCGATTATAAACTCTCTGTTCCCTTCGGGGCCGGTGATACTGCTTTCGGTTATGCCAAGCACCTGCCAGCCCATATCATTGGCCAGCCACGCGGCAATATCATCCTGAACCGCCTGATGCAGTTCCGGGTCACGGACAACACCGCCTTTGCCAACTTGCCCCTTACCGACCTCGAATTGTGGTTTAATCAACGCGGCCAGCATGCCGCCGGATTTAACTAGCCCCAGACTTGCTGGCAGAACTTTGGTTAACGAAATGAATGACGCATCACATACCACCATATCCACCGGTTCGGGAATATGATCTTCGCTCAGATGCCGCGCATTCACGCGTTCCAGCACCACCACCCGATCATCATTCCGCAATGACCAGTCCAACTGGCCATGCCCGACATCAACGGCATATATTTTTTTAGCACCACGCCGTAACAGAACATCCGTAAAACCGCCAGTGCTAGCCCCGACATCAATTGCCACAACACCGCTTGCATCCAGCTCTGAAAAATGATCAAGCGCACCGGCCAGTTTCACCCCGCCACGCGATACATAGGGATGCCCCTTGCCTTTGACGGTTAATGGGGTGGCGCTATCAATCCGGTGGCCGGATTTTGTCAGTTTCTGATCTTTCGTAAAAACCAGCCCGGCCATGATCAGCGCTTGCGCTTTCTCTCTGCTTTCTGCCAAGCCCTGTTCAACCAGCAGAATATCCAGCCTCTGTTTTTCTGTTTTAGCCATTCTGCTTAATCGTGGCGGCCAGTGATTCATCATCCAGAAACGGCAGAATAGTAGCCAGAATACCGTCAACATCAAGTCTGGCTTCAGCCAGTTGGGCGGCTTGTGAATTGTGATCAATCATATGATCAGGCAAGGTCATGATCCGGCATTTCAGCCCATGATCCAGATGCCCGTGATTAGCCAGAAACGTAAATACCTGTGTGCCAAATCCGCCGGCACAACCTTCTTCTATGGTGATCAGAACCTCATGCTCTTTGGCCAGCTGGCTAATCAGATCATGATCCAGCGGTTTTACAAATCGAGCATCAGCAACCGTAATTGGCATGCCTTGCGCTTTCAGCATATCCGATACCTTGATACAATCGGCTAGCCGCGTGCCAATGGATAACAGCGCAATGCGATTGCCTTCGCGCATGATGCGACCTTTGCCAATATCCAGAGGGGTCAATTGTTCGGGGATAGGTACGCCCGTCCCCTCACCACGCGGATAACGGAATGATATAGGCCCCTCATCATATGCGGCGGCAGTTGCCACCATGCTAGCCAGCTCCGCTTCATCTGCCGGTGCCATCACCGTCATATTCGGCAACGTGGCCATAAATGCCATATCATAGGCGCCAACATGGGTTGCACCATCAGCCCCGACCAGCCCTGCTCTATCAATCGCGAAACGGACAGGCAGATTCTGCAACGCCACATCATGTACAACCTGATCATAGCCACGCTGTAAAAACGTGGAATAAATTGCTGTAAATGGTTTCATGCCTTCGGTGGCCAGACCTGCGGCAAATGTCACCGCGTGCTGTTCTGCAATGCCAACATCAAAGGCACGGCTTGGGAAACGGCGGGCAAAATGATCAAGACCAGTTCCCGATGGCATGGCGGCTGTTACTGCCATGATATTTGTATCTGTATCAGCTTGCTTAATCAGTTGATCGGCAAAAACAGACGTATAATTCGGCGGCGCGTTTCGTTTAGGTTGAGCGGTTTCTTCACCAACAACATCAAATCGGGCAACCGCATGATATTTCTCGCCACTTTCTTTCCCGAAAGGATGGCCACGGCCTTTTTCGGTTCGGACATGCAACAACACAGGGCCATCATAAGCCCCTTCCCGTAAATTGCTCAAAATAGGCAAAAGCTGATCCAGATCATGACCATCAACAGGCCCCAGATAATAGAATCCCAGTTGAGAAAATAAAGTGCTGGTGCCAACAAGCCCGCGTGCCATTTCCTCAGCGCGTTTTGCGGTGCTTTGCATTTCTTCGGGAAACCGCTTTGCTACTTTTTTAGCCAGATCACGAATAGACAGGAAACGCCGCGATGAAATCAGCTGGCTGAGATAAGAGCTTAACGCCCCAACAGCTGGCGCAATCGACATATCATTATCATTCAAAATCACAATCATGCGTGATTTCAGATCACCAGCATTATTCATGGCTTCATAAGCCATGCCAGCGCTCATCGCGCCGTCACCAATGACGGAAATGACATTGTTATGGCCGCCTTTATGATCGCGTGCCACCGCCATTCCTAATCCGGCAGAAATAGACGTTGAGGAATGTGCAGCCCCAAACGGATCATATTCAGATTCATCACGCTTGGTAAAACCGGATAGGCCACCCGGTTGCCGCAAGCTGCGGATACGGTCACGACGACCGGTTAATATCTTATGGGGATAAGCCTGATGCCCGACATCCCAAATCAGCCGGTCATTCGGCGTATCAAAAATATAATGTAACGCAACCGTCAGTTCAATCACGCCAAGTCCGGCACCCAGATGGCCACCTGTTCGTGATACCGCTGAAATGGTTTCATCTCGCAGCTCATCTGCCAGTTGACGCAATTCTCCCCTTGACAGGGTTTTCATGTCAGCCGGCACATGAATTTTATCTAGTAATGGTGTTTCCATGTGTTCTTGTATTCTCATTCAGCGCAAGATGTAATCTTATACCTATAAGGTGTGGGGCAAAACAAACAGAAATCAAGCATTTCGCGAGATTATATATTGTGCCATGTCATCCAGATAGCGATGCCATAGCGGATTAACAGGCGATATTTGCGCCAATGCCTGCCGCGCCTGATCAATCTGTTTTCTGGCTTCCTGTCTGGCGCCATCAAGCCCCAGATGCGCCACAAGTGTTGATTTTCCGCGCCAGTCATCCTGCCCAAGCGGTTTTCCGACTATAGCTTCATCACCCTCAGCATCCAGCAGATCATCAGCAATTTGAAATGCCTGTCCAACCGCTTTGCCATAAATAGCCAGATGCGCCATGATATCCGCGTTTGCCCCTGCATATTGCCCGCCAGCCCGAACAGATGACGTGATCAGCGCCCCTGTTTTCAAGCCCTGCATTCTGGCTGTATCTGTATAATCAAGCGCTTGTGTTTCGGCTTCCAGGTCAAGCATCTGTCCACCAGCCATACCTGCATCACCGGCCGCCATCGCCAGATTAAGGACCAGTTCCGCGCGGATCATGGGATCAGCATGGGTAGATGGTACTGATAATAGCTGAAAGGCAAGACTTTGCAAAGCATCACCAGCCAGAATAGCCGTGGCCTGATCAAAGGCCAGATGGCAGGACGGCTTGCCGCGCCGTGTGGCGGCATCATCCATCGCCGGCAAATCATCATGGATCAGCGAATAGGCATGCAGACATTCAAACGCCGCCGCCACATGCCATGCACCAGCCGGAATATCTGCATCCGTATGAGTATCTTCCATCAGCATAGCCGCCGTAGCTACAACCAGAAATGCCCGCACTCTTTTGCCACCATTTAGCGTTGAATAAGCCATGGCATCAACCAGACGCGTTGCCGCTCCGTTGGCTTTTTCTTCATCAAAAATATGCGTCAAAACGGTATCGGTTTGCCGGGCTATTTGCTGCATTTTCAGCGACAGATCGGCTGTATCCGGGCTCATCATGATATGCCCCTCACCCTTTTAAATACGGCATGGTAAAATATGATCCGGTAATTATTCAGAATCAAATGGTGTTATAGCTTCGGCATCGGCGCTCGCTTTCTGGGCGCGGATAGCATCAACACGCATTTTTGCTTCATCAAGACGTTTCTGGCAATGGCGTTTTAGCTCTGTTCCACGTTCATAGGCGGCAACAGCGTCATCTAGCGAAACATCGCCACGTTCCAGCTTTTCGACGATTGTTTCCAGCTCTTTCAATGCGGCTTCAAAGCTCATTTCATCTGCGGCATTTGCCATTATCTGTATTCCTTTCCGGGATTAGGCTCATACTGGCCACATATTGGCCCGATATAAGATATTAAGACGTCACTGTCTGGGCAATTGCCCGAACGATTTCTGCAATACGCTTGCGGAGTTGCGGGCTTTCCACCGAATAATATGTTCGCACCAACTCAAGCGTTTCACGCCGCACCATGGGATCATTATTCTGTATTTCCGTTTCTATTCTAGCATCAGAAAAAGCAATTTGTCGCGGCGAGTTTGATTGTGTCGAACTTGACATGTCATCAAAAAAATAGCTGATATCAACCTCAAGTAACTGGCTGATATCCCATAGCCGTGACGCACTAACCCTGTTTGATCCACGTTCATATTTCTGCACTTGCTGAAACGTCACGCTTAGCCCATGCGCCAGATGTTCCTGACTATAACCTAACAATGTTCGCCGTAGCCGGATACGTTTTCCTACATGCACATCAATCGCGTTGTGATTGGTTACACCATAACTTGCATCTGTTACTTTCTTTTTTTTGTCATCAGCCATGTATTCTCTGCCAATTTGCTTATGCCAATCTGTTCACAGGTTATTATTGCTTGCAACTGACTAAAATTCAACCCACAAGGCCATATGTCGGATAACATGGCTTATCATGCGCTTGGCTGTATTATTTGGAATTATGCTTGCGTGATATCATCCAGTGCGCGCAGTAATGCACCCAGAATCCCCGGCTCAAACGCGGAATGGCCGGCATCATCTACCATGGTAATTTCTGCTGACTTCCATCTGGCGTGCAAAGCATCAGCGGAAAATGGGGGGCATATCACATCATGTCGCCCTTGAATAATATAGCCGGGCTTGCCTTCCAGCCGGTTAGCATGTGACAGGATATAATCTGGCGGCAGAAAACAGTTATTTCTAAAATAATGTGCTTCTAGCCGTGCCAGACTTAACGCCATCCGGCCACCGCCGCCACGCATCTCTGCCTGAAGCGTCGCGCAGGAATTTTCATAGGCTGACCATTGTTCTGCTGCCATCATGGCTATGGTTTGATCAGGATCGGATAATCGCCGCCAATATGCCGCCAGAATGTCATCACGCTCATCTTCTGGCAGAAAATGGCTGAATCTTTCCCATGCTTCAGGATAAAACCGGCGCATATCATATAAAAACCAGTCAATTTCCGGCTTTGTCCCGAGGAACACCCCCCGTAAAACAAAACCAAGGCAATGTTCGGGGTGGCGAATACCGTAAACAAGGGACATTGTAGCCCCCCATGATCCGCCAAAAACAATCCAGCTATCAATCCCCAATTGCGTTCTGATATGTTCAATATCAGCAACCAGATGATCAGTTGTGTTGTTTTCTATTGAAGCAAAAGGCCGTGATTGACCAGACCCGCGCTGATCAAATAATACCGCGCGATACCGATCCGGATTAAACATGCGCCGATGCATGGAAGACACGCCCGAACCGGGGCCACCATGTAGAAAAATAACCGGAATTCCATCAGGATTGCCACATTCCTCAACATACAGAACATGACCATCACCGGTATCTATCCGATGTCTGGCAAATGGGGTTACAGGCGGGAAAAGACGATCAAGCTGATCTGATGAACGCATATGCGGACTTCTTTTTTAGGATAAAAATGGCAAATCGCTGATTTCTGGCACACGACCCTCAAGGCTGTTTCTTATCTTGATCAGCGCTCTTGCTTCAAGCTGACGCACACGTTCTTTACTAACGCCAAAATCAATGCCCAGTTCTTCCAGCGTTGATCCTTCGTCATTCAACCGCCGCCGCTGGATAATCATTTTTTCTCTATCCGGCAGATCATTAAGCGCGTCATTCAACCATACCGATAATGTATCAGCATCGGCAGATGCCATGACAGATGTTTCCGGATTAGGGCGTTCATCAACAAGAAAATCCTGTGCTGAATTATCACCATTTTCGCCAATAACTGCATTTAGTGACGAATCTGAACCGGACATACGCATTTCCATATGCTGAACGTCATTCATGGACACGCCAATGATGCTGGCAATTTGCTGGCGGCCTTCGCTGGTTAATGCACCGCCATCAACCTCGCCAATGCGCGCGCGAAGACGACGCAACTTGAAAAACAATGATTTATGAGCAGATGTAGTTCCAGTGCGAACTATAGACCAGTTCCGCAACACATAATCCTGAATAGAAGCTCTGATCCACCAGACAGAATAAGTAGAAAACCGGACTTCACGATCCGGATCAAATCGCATCGCGGCTTGCATGATGCCGATATTGCCTTCCTGGATTAAATCACCAAGTGGCAGACCGTAATGGCGGAATTTAGACGCAATACTGATAACAAGACGAGAATATGCCATGACCAGTTTGTGCATGGACACTTCGCATCGATCATCGCGCCATTTTTTTGCTAGGATCAATTCGTCTTCACGTTCGAGTAAATCTTCACGCATAACACGACGAATATACTCATTATCGTGGTTTACCGCATCGCGGTTACTTTCCTCACCCATATTCAACCCTAACTTAAATTTATTATACTTTAGCTTATCTTAAACAAATATGTCAAAAGTAAAGCCGGTCAAGGGTATATTAGATTTTTTTTATGCTGCATCCATTAAATATTCAAGTTTATCGGCCGCTGTGGTTTGATCAATCTGCTCAATAGCCGCAAATTCCCGTGCCAGCCGTTCTAACGCAGCCTGATACATCTGTCTTTCGCTATATGATTGCTCGGTCTGGTTTTCCCGCCGGCGCAGATCACGAACCACTTCGGCGATAGATACCGGATCACCGGATCTAATCTTGTCGTCATAAACCTTGGCACGCTTTGACCACATATCCCGACGGGATTTGGCCTTGCCTTTCAGTGTTGAAATGGCTTCTTCCATCTGTTTTTTGGATGATAATGTCCGCAGACCAAGGCTTCTTGCTTTTTCTAATGGCACGCGCAAGGTCATGCGATCCTGTTCGAACCGGACAATCAGCACATCCATTTCCATGCCAGCAATAATTTGCTGTTCGGTACCAAGGATACGCCCAACACCATGCGTTGGATAAACGACGAAATCATTTGCATTAAACTCGACATCAGTTTTTTTCATCTTGCTAGCCATTAATCTTCCTGTTCTGGCAAAAATACCATGTGCCGAAGTGATCCAGCATAGCGGATATTTTTACAAATTTCTGTTGCAACGTTTTCATTGGAACACGGATTTAGGCAAATATGCGTTTAACATACCTACTGTGTTCACATCACCTTTCGGCGAAAACGTGATTATACCATACCACAAATATTCCGATTTTGGAAGTCCGACATGCTCAGGCCATATCACAGATGCAGATGATAGCCATTATCCTTTATCAGCATGTGGTATGATTAAGCGTCACCAGTGCCGGGGCGATCAATAAAAAAGCTCTCGAATTTGCCCTTGGTATCACGGAAATCATCAGCATCAGCAGGGGCATCTTTGCGCCTTGTGATATTTGGCCATGCTTCAGATTTTTCGGTATTAAAGGCAATCCATGCTTCCGCGCCCTGTTCGGTATCAGGCAGGATAGCTTCTGGTGGACATTCCGGTTCACATACGCCGCAATCAATGCATTCATCCGGATGAATAACCAGCATGTTTTCCCCCTCATAAAAACAATCGACAGGGCATACCTCGACACAGTCCGTGTATTTACAGCGAATACAGTTATCATTCACGATATATGTCATAATCTTACATCCTTATTGAATATGTTTCTTTTTTAGCGAAACCCGAACAGCGTGGCAACAGACAAATTATCGCATCAAACGATCAATGGCGCGCCTGTCTTTTTTTGTTGGCCTGCCGCTTCCGGGATCACGGATCATACCAGCCTTAATGGTATCGGATTTAGTTTCAGATGCCGGTTTTGGCGGATCAAGATCATCATACAGCAGAACCGCCTCAACCGCTGGTCGGCGATATTGTGCCAGCGCCTTGATGCGGATAACCCGGACAGCATTGGCTTGCGGAAAGGTCAGCACCATTCCCGTACGGGCTTGGCGGTGTGGCTTTGACATGATATCGCCATCAACCCGTAAGCGGCCAGCTGAAATCAGCTTGCCTGCTAGTGATCTTGTTTTAAAAAACCGCGCCGCCCATAGCCACTTATCCAGCCGCAACGGGCTTAGTTCTTCTGTCGTCATTATTTTGATTTGAGCTTTGCCAGAATAGCAAAGGGCGAATTCGGGTCTAATGGCTTAGGGGCAGGTGATTTTGATTTGCTACTGGATTTCGACGCGGGCGCTTGATCTGATTTGCCCTTACCGTTACCATTGCTCTTCTTATGCGCACCAACATTTTTTGCATTTGCATTTGCTTTGGCGGCATCCCCTGATGCTGGTTTCGCCGGATTTCGCCGGGGTTTTGCTGGCCGTTCAAACAGAATGATAGCTGGCTTTTCAGGGTCTTCGCTGGCTTCTTCGCCAGCGGTAACAAACCCTAAATCCTCAATCATGATCTGCATTTGATCCCGTGTAGCACCGGCCAGCGATAGCATTTCTTCGGTGATACGGAATATGCCTTTGCGTGATTCTATCCGGATAACTGCTGCCAGTCGTTCAGCCATATCAACACGCATCACACGGCCACCAATACGGCGATAGCCTGTGGCCTGCCAGTAATTATCGCTCACCCCTTCGACATGATCAATCGCCACACGTCCAGCCGGTGGCGGGCCAGATTCCGGAAATTCCCCATGATACAGGCTGAATAATAATGCCGTAATCTCAATCTGTGCCGGTTTTAACAAATCCGGCATGAACAGCATATCAACACCAATTCTGACACCGGCTTTGGCCAGCTGTCGCTTGCCGTCATCGTCCAGTTTCTGCACCAGATCAGCCACTTGCCGGCGAGGCAAAACGCCCAATGCTTCAAACAGCTGAAAGGCAATGCCACGCGCCATTCCTGTCAGGTTTTCGTCCAGCAATCCATATAGTTTTTCCAGCTTTTGCCGGGGCATATCAGCGGCAAATCGGGTCAACCGGTCTGCAACAGCCTTCAGCTGATCGCCTTCAAGCATCTGGCTAGGCTTTGCTTCTGCTCTGGGTTGATCAATGGTATGGCCTTTGACCAGCGTGGCAATCATGGATTCGCGCCATATAATCTGGCCTTGGCTATTTAAATGAAAGGCCGCATCCGCGCTTGCCACTACAGCCTGAACCCGGCGGCGAATTTCATCGGCCAGCCCTTTGCGGGCAGCGGCGATAATCGGCTTTTCAATGTCACCTTCGGAAAAAGAAGGGGTGAATGTAAAGCCGTCGAGATGTCCCACCTCTTCGCCTTCTACAAGAACGGTACCATCTGTTCTAATTGCACAAACCAACTGGTCATTATCCTTTAATCTACGCGACAAAATTGCCGCTCGCCTATCAACAAATCTTTGCGTCAGATTATTATGCAGACAATCAGAAAGCTTATCCTCGATATGTTTAGCTTCTTCTTGCCATGACTTGCTTCCATCAACCAGCGCGGCAACAGAAGACCCAATCCAAGCAGACCGATGTGTAATATATGTCCAAGTGCGAATATGAGCAAGTCGCGTCATGATGGTATCTATATCACCATCTGTCCGGTCAAGCCGGCTGATCTGGGCGGCAACCCAGTCATTTGGCAATGTTTCCCCCCGAACCAGATGGCTATACATCCGCGCCAGCATGGTCATATGGCTATCTGTATAGGTTTTCTGAAAATCCGGAACCTGTGCAATCTCATAAAGCAGCTCAACGTTTTTCTGGCCATGCGCCATGACCCGCACGTCTTCGAGTTCCAGCAGATTAAGCAAGGTCAGATGATCTTCGGCATCACCTTTGCGCGTCAGCATGGCATGATCTGGTGGGGCTTCCAGACTGCGTAATAAGTGATCAGGCGACCGGAAATCCAGATTGGAATTGCGCCAATATACACCGTTAAGGAACGGAAACCGGTGATCTTCTATGGCGGCAATCACTTCGTCTTCGAACATCGGGCAGGTATCGGTTATGCCAAAAGTTCCGTCTTTGGTATGGCGACCAGCGCGGCCAGCGATCTGTGCCAGCTCAGCCGCAGATAATCCGCGTGTGCGGCGACCATCAAATTTTGCGCTACCGGCAATGGCAACATGATCAATATCCATGTTCAGCCCCATGCCAATCGCGTCTGTTGCTACCATGTAATCAACTTCACCGGATTGAAACATCTCGACTTGTGCGTTGCGGGTGCGCGGGCTTAATGCCCCCATGACAATCGCTGTCCCCCCACGTTGACGGCGGATCAGTTCAGCCAGCTGATAGACTTCGGCAATGCTGAACACGACCACCGCTGACCGGCGCGGCAGGCGCGTGACCTTTTTCTGGCCTGACCAGTTGAGCCGCGACATGCGCTTACGGATCAGAATCTCAATCCCCGGATAGAGCGATTCCAGCACACGGCGGATAGTTTCCGCCCCTAATAGCAAGGTTTCCTGATAGCCTCTGGCATGAAGAATGCGGTCGGTAAAGACATGGCCACGTTCCGGATCAGCGGCTAATTGCACCTCATCTATGGCCATGAAAGCAACCCGGCGATCTAGCGGCATCGCCTCAACCGTGCAGAGGAAATAGGCGGCCTTTTCAGGAATGATTTTTTCTTCGCCAGTGATCAGTGCGACTTTATCAGCGCCCAGCCTTGCCACCGCCCGATCATAATTTTCCCGCGCCAAGAGCCGCAATGGAAACCCGATCATACCCGATGCATGGCCATACATCCGTTCCATGGCATAATACGTCTTGCCGGTGTTGGTTGGCCCCAGCACAGCGATAGGAGTAGGATGCATGGACGTCATGGTGAGATACTCAAAAGCCGAATAAGGCGTAACTATGCCCGATATCGCATCATGTGGAAAGCGCTAAGGCTACACAAACCCAAGGCAAAAAAAATCCCTCGCCTGTTTGAATTCAGGTGAGGGATATTTATTATAATTTTATTTATGGATGTTTAGCGCATCTTCATGCCGCAAGGCTTCGCAATACATAGGGCAGGATACCGCCATTGCGGTAATATTCGGCCTCGCCTTCGGTATCGATCCGGCATAACAGCGGCACGGTTTCGTTTGTGCCATCAGCGCGGTGAACGATCAGCGTCACGGTCATTTTGGCAGAAACGCCATCATCCAGCCCGATCAGATCAAACACTTCATCACCGGTAATGCCCAGCGTTTCTTTGGTGGTGCCATCCATAAATTGCAATGGCAGAACCCCCATCCCGATCAGGTTTGAGCGGTGAATTCGCTCAAAACTTTCCACTATGACGGCTTCTATCCCCAATAACGCGGTGCCTTTGGCCGCCCAGTCACGGCTAGACCCAGTGCCATATTCTTTGCCGCCCATAACAATCAGCGGCGTGTTTTCATCCGCATAACGCTTTGCCGCGTCATAAATCGGCATCGCCGCACCATCCGGCATTTGTGTCATGCCGCCGGTTGTGCCGGGGGCCAGTTCATTCTGCAAACGGATATTTGCAAATGTCCCGCGCATCATCACCTCATGATTGCCGCGCCGCGATCCGTAGGAATTGAAATCCACCGGCCGCACCTGATAATCATTTAGGTAATCACCAGCCGGGCTGTCCCGACGGATGCTTCCGGCCGGGGAAATATGATCAGTGGTAATGGAATCGCCTAGCTTGGCCAGCAATCGCGCGCCGGTGATATTTTTCACCCGGCCGGGATCAACCGCCATGGTCATTCCCGCAAAATATGGCGGATTACGAACATAGGTTGATCCATCATCCCAATCAAATGTCTGACTGGTCGGGGCTTCTATGGCGCGCCATTCTTCTGTGCCGGCAAAAACATTACCATAGCGGTTGGCAAACATGTCCGGCGTTACCACGCTTTCCATCAATGCCTTGACCGTGGCGTTATCCGGCCAGATATCCCGCAAATAAACCGGATGACCATCCTGATCATGGCCTAGCGCATCGGTGGTAATGTCCAGCCGCATATGTCCGGCCAGCGCGTAAGCCACAACCAGCGGCGGGCTAGCCAGATAATTGGCAATCACATCCGGACTGACCCGGCCTTCAAAATTACGATTGCCGGATAGAACCGATGCCACGACCATATTATTTTCATTAATCGCGGTTGAGATATCTGTCGGCAAGGGCCCTGAATTACCAATACAGGTGGTGCATCCATACCCAACCAGATTAAATCCCATGGCGTCCAGATCATCCTGCAATCCGGCAGCGTTAAGATAGTCTGTGACCACCTGACTGCCCGGTGCTAATGATGTTTTGACCCAAGGCTTAACCGTCAACCCCCGTGCACGGGCGGCACGCGCCACCAATCCGGCGGCGACCAGCACCGACGGATTTGACGTGTTGGTGCATGACGTAATCGCCGCAATCGCCACATCGCCCTCAGTCAGTTCAAAATCCTGATTGGGAACCGCAACCGTTTTCGGGGCATCATGTCCGGCATCGGCAATGGCTTTGGCAATTGAACTGGCCGCATCGGTAAGCGCGACTCTATCCTGCGGGCGTTTTGGCCCGGCCAGTGATGGCACAATGCTATCCAGATCAAGGTCTAGCATATCGGTAAATTGCGGATCAGCCATACCCGGCTCCCGCCACATGCCTTGCGCTTTGGCATAGGCTTCTACCAGAGCAATATTTTCCGGCTCACGCGCGGTTAGCGTCAGATAATTGATGGTTTCCTGATCAATCGGGAAAAACCCGCATGTCGCGCCATATTCCGGTGCCATATTGGCAATGGTTGCCCGATCAGCCAGTGATAGCTGATCCAATCCACTACCAAAGAATTCAACAAACTTGCCGACCACGCCTTTCTGGCGCAACATTTCTGTTATGCGCAGAACCAGATCCGTTGCGGTGACGCCTTCTTTCAGCTGTCCGGTTAACCGCATGCCGATCACTTCGGGGACTAGCATGGAAATCGGCTGGCCAAGCATTGCCGCCTCAGCCTCAATACCGCCAACACCCCAGCCAAGCACGGCCATGCCGCCCACCATAGTGGTATGGCTATCGGTGCCAACGCATGTATCCGGATAGGCTATCAACTGTCCATCCTGTTCATTCGTCCAGACGACTTTCGCCAGATATTCCACATTCACCTGATGGCAAATGCCAGTGCCCGGCGGCACAACGCGGAAATTTTCAAACGCCTGACTGCCCCAGCGCAAAAATGTGTAGCGTTCTTTGTTACGTTCCATTTCAAGGCTGACATTGCGGGCAAACGAATCCGCGTCACCAAAATGATCAACCATCACCGAATGATCAATCACCAGATCAACCGGCGACAATGGATTAATCCGTTCCGGATCACCGCCAAGCGCAACCATCGCGTCCCGCATCGCCGCCAGATCAACCACCGCTGGTACGCCGGTAAAATCCTGCATCAGCACACGGGTCGGACGATAGGCAATTTCCTGCGCGGCTTGCTGGCCATCACCCATGGATGCCAATTGTTCAATGCCGGCGGCGGTAACGGTTTCACCATCCTCATGACGAAGCAGATTTTCCAGCAGAACTTTGCGCGAAAACGGCATGCTAGAAATTGACGGAAAGCGTTCTTCCAGTGCCGCTAGCGAAAAATAATCATAGCTTTTGCCATTAACATTCAGCTGGCGGCGTGATTGATCACGATAGACCGAATTATTATCAGAACCTTTATTAGACATGAATAACCCCCATTAGTTAAATCTTGACGCTGTCATTTTTATGTTAATCCGCGACATTGCAAATATGCTACGCCATAGGCAAAGCTCTTAAGATAAGGCAATGCAAGGACAGATAAACATATCAAAACGGCTAGCCGGGGGGCGCCCCGATACTCACATGATTAGCAAGAACCAGTCAAAAACCGATTATAGCAAACTATTCCCCATTGAGAAGCCCCCTCAACATCCATGCCACATCATGCCACATGATTGCCCAGATCATTGCTATCTGGGCATCGTGATGATAAAACCAGCTTTGCATGCTTTATATCTCATTTCCGGATGGCGCATTAACACATGACACCCTCGTCTATTCATCCCCCATTGGTTCATTCTGATACTGGTAATCGGTTAAAAATTGATGATCTGGCGATGATGCGTGGCGGGATGAGCCTGATCGAAGCGCTTCATTTGCGGCTTGATGCTGGCCAGTTATTGTTCTTGCGCGGCGCAAATGGTAGCGGCAAAACAACATTTCTTCGCGGTCTGGCACGGCTGATTCCCATCAGCGGGGGGCAGTTTGCCATTAACGGCATTACCAATACCGCTGACCAGTCGGCATTCATGCGGCAAATCATTCTGATCGGGCATCGTAACGCCGGATTTGAACATCTTAACGTGACGGACTCGCTCCGGCTGATGGCTAGTCTGATGGATATGGAAATCAGCCAGCAACAGATTATTGCCGCGCTTGACCATATGGGCATCACCGCGTTAGCCCATCGCCAGATCAATCAGCTATCAGCTGGCCAGCAACGGCGTGTTGCCCTAGCCAGACTGGTATTAGCGGCATCGCAAACCCACCGCTTATGGCTTATTGATGAGCCGTTTAATGCACTGGATGACGCGGCAACAAGCCAGCTATGTGATCTGATTACGACATTTTGCCATGATGGCGGCTCGGCCATCATTAGCGGCCATGGCCATATGCCGCTTCGCCCCGATGCTACTCTGACATTAGGCACAAAACCACAAGGCGTAGTCACATGAGGGGGATATTCCGCCCATGTTTTGCTGTCATGCTGGCGGATATCCGGTCGGCTTTGCGTTATCCGGGGGATATGCTGTCCGGGCTTAGCTTTTTTATTATGATTACCACGCTGGTTCCGCTTGGGCTTGGTTCTGATCAGGGTGAACTGGCACGTATTGCTCCGGCTATGATCTGGATAGCTGTCATGCTGGCAAGCCTGCCACAGATGGATCGGTTATTTACCCGTCATGCCAAGGATGGTGTGCTGGAACAGATGCTGGTCAGCCCTGCCCCAATGGCTATGCTGATGCTTGCCAGAATACTTGCCGCATGGGTGATCATTATTCTGCCACTAGTGCTGGCCGCACCTATATTGGGGCTTATGTTTGGATTACCCGTTCACATGCTGGCTGGCGTGCTTGGCTTTCTTGCTATGGGAGGGTTATGTCTGGTGCTGATTGGCGCGATGGCGGCGGCATTATCCCTTGGCTCACGGCAAAGCGGAATATTTACCGCTATCATTGTTCTTCCGCTTTCCATGCCAGTGTTGATTTTTGGTGTCGCTGGCATTTCTGCCATACAAACAGATCATGCTATGGCTGGTGATTCTACTGGTGCTTTAATTGGTGCCTCAACTGGCCATATTATGCTTCTGGGGGCATTAACGCTGGTTTTGCTGGTGCTATCACCACCTGTTACGGCGGCGGCTATCCGCTTTTCCGAAGAGTGAACATGACTCCAGATCATAACATAGATTTAACAGCTCTTATCACTTGTGGCCCGACTTGTGGCCCGACTTGTGGCATGACTTGTGGCATGACTTGTGGCATGACATCGCATCTGGCTTTTCCCCATACGGGTAATCCATTAAGATATGCTTATGTTTGATTATCTTGCCAATCCAACGCGGTTCCGCAAAATTACCACGGCCATTTTTCCGGTGGCGGTGCTGGTATCGGCTATTGCATTGACGTTCGGATTATATCTGGCTTTTTTTGCATCCCCTGCTGATTATCAACAGGGCGATACTGTCCGTATTATGTATATTCATGTACCGGCCGCATGGATGGCCATGATGTGCTATCTGCTGATGGCATTATCAGCGGTTTTTTATCTGGTATGGCGACACCCACTGGCGGATATCGGCGCCCGTGCCATGGCTTTGCCGGGGGCTGGGTTTGCTCTAATCACGCTTCTGACCGGTTCATTCTGGGGGCGGCCAATGTGGGGGACATGGTGGGTATGGGATGCTCGGCTAACCTCAATGCTGATCCTGTTTTTTCTCTATCTGGGCTATATGGCACTGGCTGATGGGTTTGAACGCGCCGAACGTGGCAGCAAACCGGCCAGTCTGTTATTGCTTGTCGGGGTGATCAATCTGCCCATTATCAAGTTTTCGGTGGATTGGTGGAATACCCTGCATCAAGGCAGTAGCGTGTTAAGACTGGATGGCCCAAGCATTGATCCCGCCATGCTAAAACCGTTACTGATCATGGCGCTTGCTATGCTAGGCTGGTTTATCGCGATTACGATTTTACGCATGAATACGCTGATCATTCGCCGCCGCATCACTAATCTGGAATCAAGAAAGTCATGGTCATGAGCCATTTTTTCAATATGGGTGGATATGCCTTTTATATATGGTCGTCATGGATTATTGGCATGGCAATTCTGATTGCTATTACATGGCATAGCTTTAGCCATGCCAGATCAGCCCGCAATGAACTGGATGCGCTCGAACATCCCAAACAGCAAAGAGACTCAGATGCGTGATTTAAGTCCGAAAGCAAAACGCGGCATAGCTATTCTGATGGTTATTTCTGCCCTTGGGCTTGCCGCCATGCTGGTGTTAAACGCGTTGCGCGACCATGTTGTGTTTTTCTATGGCCCTTCAGATATTCTGGATAAAGCTGGCAAAGGCCAGATTGTCCGGCTAGGCGGATTGGTTGCCGAAAACAGCATCACCAGCTTGCCGGATGGGGTCGGGTTCACGATCACTGATGGCAATAATGCTATTGATGTGGTTTATGCCGGGGTTCTACCGGATTTGTTCCGCGAAGGTCAGGGCGTTGTCACTGAAGGCATGCTAGAGGCGGATATATTCCGTGCCAATACCGTATTAGCCAAGCATGATGAAACCTATATGCCAGCCGAAGTAGCCGACATGCTCAAAGATCAGGGTGTCTGGAAAGGGCAGGAATAGTGTTGCACTTAACCGAAATTGGCCATTTTGCATTGGCATTGGCATTGGCATTGGCCATTATCCAGAGCATTATGCTGTTTCTCGGTGCCAGATCAGGTGATCAGGCAACTATTAAACTGGGCTGGTTATCAGCACATCTGACATTTATTCTGGTGGCGGCCAGTTTTGTTATTCTGACGATTGCCTTTGTCCAATCTGATTTTTCTGTTGCGCTGGTTGCCGCGCATTCCCATTCGCTAAAACCCCTGCTCTATAAGATATCAGGCGTTTGGGGCAATCATGAGGGATCATTGCTGTTATGGGTGTTGATCCTGACCCTGTTCGGGGCACTGATGGCATCACGACTAAAACGGCTGACAGATGGGCAATCCACAATGAGCTATGCATTATCGGTGCAGGGCATGATTGTGATTGCGTTTATCGGGCTTATTCTGTTTACCTCAAATCCGTTTATGCGGCTGACTAGCCTGCCAGATGATGGCAACGGGCTTAATCCCATCCTGCAAGACCCCGGCCTCGCCTTTCATCCGCCCATGCTTTATCTGGGTTATGTGGGATTGTCGGTCGGCTTTGCTTTTGCTGTTGCGGCACTGATAGAAGGCCGTGCTGATGCGAACTGGGCAAAACTTGCCCGCCGCTGGGTGCTGGTTGCTTGGTCTGCGTTAACTGCCGGCATCGCTTTAGGCAGCTGGTGGGCGTATTATGAACTTGGCTGGGGCGGCTGGTGGTTCTGGGACCCTGTTGAAAATGCGTCATTGATGCCTTGGCTTGTTGCAACCGCGCTGATCCATTCGCTGAATGTGGTTGAAAAACGAAATCTGTTCCATAGCTGGACAGTGCTTATGGCAATTCTGGCATTCGGGCTTAGCCTGATCGGGACATTTATTGTGCGTTCCGGATTGCTGACTTCTGTTCATGCCTTTACCAATGATCCAGCACGCGGGCTGGTTATTCTGGTCATTATTCTGATTGCTGTCGGGGTTCCATTATTACTATTTGGCTGGCGTGCCGGAACGCTGGCGCGTGATACGGATATATCTTCGCCTGCTCTGCTTAGTCGTGAAACTGCGCTTCAGGCAAATAACCTGCTTCTGGTGGTGATATCAGCAACGGTGCTGGTCGGGACTTTATATCCACTGATTATTGAGGCTGTAAATGGCGCGCGTATTTCGGTTGGCCCACCTTTTTTTGAGGCCTCGGTGGGGCCTTTACTTGGCTTGATGCTGGTTTTTATGCCTGTTGCGCCTTTGCTGGCATGGCGGCAAGCGCGTGGCAAAACGATCACCCCATATGTGATCCCGATGTTATTCGTAACAGTGATGGCAGGGGTAATCATCTTTCTGCTCATACATGATATTAGCATATTTGCCATGGCGACTTTAGGGCTTGGCATCTGGGTTATCACCGGTGTTCTGGCGGATATCGGCGCCATTATGGGTGGCCGCAATAAGATTTTCCATAGCGGGTTCAAACGATTAATGGGCGCATCATTGCCGCGTTTGGGCATGAATGTCGCGCATCTGGGGGTTGCGGTTTTCACCATCGGCATTGCCGGAGTCAGTTTCTTTGACAGCGAAACCATCACTCGCATGCAAATTGGTGACAGCCAGATCAGCGGCAATAACACCTTCACACTGGCCAAAGTCGAACCCATAGCAGGGCCTAATTATACCGCGACAGCGGCAACCGTCATCATGACAGATAAAAACGATAATCGAACCAAGCTGACAAGTGAGATCAGACGGTTTCCGGTTGCCCGAAGCCAGACCACGGAAGCGGCTATAAAATCCGGATTTCTTGGTGATGTATATGTTGTTTATGGTGGCGGCACGGCGGCAGATGGTTTTGTTATCCGTATCTATCAGAAACCATTGATCACATGGATATGGGGCGGTGCCGGATTAATGATGCTGGGCGGATTACTTGCCATGGGATCACGGGGATCACGGGGATCACGGGGATCAGGGGGATCACACCGTTCAGAACAACATTCTGATCCACAACGCAATAATGAGCCTGCTAACAGGCCAATGGAAGGATAATATCCCATGAAAATCAGGCTTGCCTTTTTTGTTCCGGTTATCATTTTTCTGCTCTTTGTTGTGGTATCATTCTGGGGGTTATATGCCATCACAACTGGCCAGCGTAGCACAAGCGATATCGGTTTTTCGATGCAGGGACAACCCATCCCTGATATCGCTCTG
>JAHEII010000004.1:0-3374 GCA_024639485.1 Alphaproteobacteria bacterium | reverse complement strand
AGCATGGACAAATTAACGCCGATGCGCCGCTTGATCTGGGCGATTGGCAGGGCAAGGCCTATGCGATTAATGTCTGGGCATCATGGTGCCCGCCATGCCGTGCCGAAGCACCGGCCATTCATCAATTATCCAAATCCCTGCCAGTGTTAGGCATAAACCAGCGTGACAAAGCCCAAGACGCGGTGGCTTTTCTTGATCAATTCGGTAATCCTTATCAACAGATTGGCGTTGATCCCGATGGTAAAGCCAGCATTGCCATAGGCGTACAGGCTTTACCCGAAACGCTTATCATTGCGCCGGATGGACGTGTGATTCTGCACCATCGCGGGCCCGTTTTTGCCAATGAATTACACGGCTCTATCCGTGATGCGCTCAATACGCTGGGAATAGATCAATGACCGCTAGCGTTGCAGAATTCCGGGGCTGGGTCATGATGATCATGATTTTTGCCGGCATGATGATGCTGGCATCCTATCCGCTATATTCCGCGCAAGCGATATCACCCGAAGAACAGATGGCTGATCCGCTAGACGAAACCCGCGCGCGTGATCTGGCCGCTGAACTGCGTTGTCTGGTTTGCCAGAATCAGACCGTTGATGATAGTGACGCTGATTTTGCTATCACTATCCGGAGCATTATTCGTGATCAGATATCCGCTGGAAAAAGTGATGATGATATTCTGGATTTTTTGCGCAAGCGCTATGGTGATTATATCCTGTTTAATCCGCCATTGAACCGCATGACATTTATTTTATGGCTAACACCATTTATTCTGCTGATTGGCGGTATCATTCTGATCATAATCAGCCGCCCGAAACATAACCCGCAAACCATGAAAGAACACAGCCATGACAGATAGCGGCATGAGCATCTGGATAACGGTGATTCTGATGGCGGCTATGATGATTGGCATTATGGGCTTTCTGATGCGGTCGGCACAATCGTCGGATCAACAATCCGTCAAATCATCTGGCGGCAGAACATGGATTATCCTAATTGCCTTACTTATCGGCACGGGCGTTTATGGTATACTGGGTAAACCGGATTTGGCCGATGCACCGCTATATTTACGGGCAGATGCGATCCAGAAAAAAGCCGCCATAGCCGCTATGGAACAGGAACTGGCCAATAGTAATCTGGAAGAAGCCAGACAACTTCTGAATGAAAATCCGGATGATATAGTTGCCATGCTAATGCTGGCAGAAGCAGCGGCGGCGGCCAGACAATATGATGTTGAGATAACCGCACTCAAACAGGCATTTGATATAACCGGTCATCCCACCATCCGTTCCATGCTGGCAGAAGCATTGACACGGCAAGCTGATGGCATTGTGACTGAGCGATCAAAAGAGCTTTTGCTTCAATCACTGGAAGATAATCTGGATGACTGGCGGGCGGCATATCTGTATGGCCTGTATCTTAGCCAGAATGGAAAAGAAGCCGAAGCCATTATGATCTGGCAAGATTTGGGCAGACGTGCCAGCCGTGAAGAAAACGGCGCCGGCATGCTGGGATTGGTCAATAACCAGCTTCGTGATATAGCGGCCAGAACCGGCCAGCCCGAAGACGCATTGGTCATACCGCCTATGGCTGATCAGCAATAACCGTTATTACCGTGGCCGTCCACGCCGGCGGCCAGTTCGGCCACTTGTTGCGGCGTTGTCATTCGCCCCCATACTGCGTTCAGGCAATGTCACTGCCGCTGATAATTTTGCATATGGGTCGGTTTTATGCGGAATTGCCATCGCTTTGACAAAATGCTCTTGGAATGATGGCTCAACCGCTGTTTCAATTTTTTCGATATTTCGGACAATCTGTTCGACTTGACGGCGTTGGCCTTTATTCAACAGACATATCCGCGCACCTGTTCCGGCGGAGTTGCCAGCTGACCGGACGTGATCCAGCGCGCAATCCGGAATCATCCCTAGCACCATGGCATATTTTGGCTCAATATGTGTGCCGAATGCACCTGCTAGCACCACGTCATCAACATGATCAATATCAAGCTTATCCATCAGCAACCGGAAACCGGCATATAACGCGGCTTTGGCCAGTTGAATGGCGCGAATATCGTTCTGGGTAATTACAACCGTATCAGATACCCGATAGCTGAACGTCCGGCCATCTTCGATAATGCGCGGTGATATAGCGGCTTTCGCGCCATCAATCACACCGTCTTCTGTAATGATTCCGGCCAGATACATTTCCGACAAAATCTCAATAATGCCAGACCCGCAAATACCAGTGATGCCGGTTTGCGCAATGGCGGCATCAAAGCCGTCTTCGTCTGACCATAAATCAACACCAATGACGCGGAAACGCGGCTCAAGTGTTTCAGGATTAACCCGTATCCGTTCAATTGCCCCCGGCGCGGCACGCTGGCCACTACTGATCTGGGCGCCTTCGAAAGCTGGCCCTGTCGGGGATGAGGCGGCAAGCAGGCGATCTTTGTTTCCGCAAATAATTTCTGCGTTTGTGCCAACATCCACAACCAGCGTCATGCCTGCATTATGATCTGGCCGTTCGGCCAGCGCAACCGCCGCCGCATCAGCCCCCACATGCCCTGCAATACATGGCAGAACATAAACACGGGCACCGGGGTGAATATCCAGATCAAGATCACTTGCCAGCGCATCAAAGGATTCATCCATTGACAATGCAAACGGCGCACCGCCTAGCTCAATCGGATCAATGCCAAGCACCAGATGATGCATAACCGGATTACCAACCAGCACGACTTCAATAATGTCTTCCACTGTGATACCGGCCTGTTCTGCCGCACCAGATAATAACTGTTGTAAGCCTTCGCGAACAGATGCTGTCATTTCAGCCGCGCCGCCCTCGTTCATAAAACCATAGGACACACGGCTCATTAAATCTTCGCCAAAACGGATTTGCGGATTCATCGCACCGGATGAAGCCAGAACCTCGCCGCTATTCATATCACATAGATGCGCGGACATAGTCGTTGAACCGATATCAATCGCCGCCCCGACAATCTGGTCTTTCAACCCCGGCCATATGCCAATAATCCGGTGGCCATCACGCAAGGCCACGGTGACTTCCCATTTTCCTTTGCGCAATACCGGTTGCAAGGTTTGAAGCACATGCAAATCCGCTGATATATCACCACTCACCCGATCCGGCCATTGATTCTGCAAAGCTTCTGCTATGCGGCGCAAATCGCCCGAAGGTTCATGCATATCTGGCTCACGCACCGTGATAAAACAAAGCCGGGTAATGGCATCTACCTCAATCGCGCGGGTGTCGGCTTCTTTTCTGACAACCTGAGCATGAACCTGTGAGCTGGCCGGAACATCAATCACCGCGTCTTCTAATAAAATCGACTGGCATGATAGCCGCCGTCCGGCATC
>JAHEII010000120.1 GCA_024639485.1 Alphaproteobacteria bacterium | reverse complement strand
GATTGCAATCAAATAGTCGGCCACCGCACAATGCATGGTAACTCTGTTATCCTTGATATTAATGAAAGGTAAGAGTCTATCTTACTGTTTTTTCACCGTATCAATATAAGCTGGATTTATGAAGGGGTGGCAGTTAATGCAGCTTATTTAGAAACGCGGCCAATTCCTTTGCAACCCGGCTTGTTTGCTCAATATGCTGAAAATGGCCGCAATTTTCCAGCGCAACAAAAGTCGACTGGCGGAGCTGATCAGCCATATCCTGACTTACTTTTAGCGGTACCATGCGATCATAATCAGAAGCAATGACCAATACCGGCAGATCAATTTCAGCCAGTCTGTCCGTCACATCAAACGTGCTACAAGCATAAAAATCATCATGGACAACTTGTGATCCAGCCTCAAGCATGCGCTGCAGCGCTTTTTGTTTGAAAAATGCGCCGGTATTCTTATGCCAAGAATATTTAACAATATTTTCAATGGTTGGCTCAAAGTAATTTTGCAAGCCGTCAAGAATGTCATCACTTACGATCATCTTGCTGGCACCTCCAATCATGGCAATAGCCTTAAGCCAGCCATATTTATTTAATGCCGCCCTAAGCCCAATGGACGCGCCCATGGAATGTCCAACAACACAGACATTTTTCAAATCTATAGCGATGACGAAATCATTGATAGCCTCAGCATAACCCTGAACAGATGACTGACTATTGCCGCCAGATTTTCCATGCCCTGGCAAATCCAGCGAATAGATAGGATAATTATCAAGTTCACCGCCATGATCTTTTGGTGTCAATCCTAGCGACCGTGTAAGATCATTGACGCTTCGCCAGGCCATAGGCCAATCAAGTTCCTGCCCGCCAGCCCCGTGAACAAGCAACAGATTAATGCTCTCGCCATCATTTGAAACGCCATTAAAACTGTAAGAAAGTTTATATCCGCTTAAAGCAATCTCTGCCATTGGTCACGTCCCCGATATTCAACATAAAATGATTGGTCTGGTGCCTCTGCTTTTCTGCTGATGCCCCTTTACGCTCAAAAACCTCTCAAAAACCAGAATATGTTTGGAATATATTAGGAGCTAATTGAGGGTTTTGGATTTTTCTAGAATGGACTAGCTAAGCCTTTGTCGTTTTTGTCAGCCATTCACGGCCTTTCAGCATGGCTCCCCAATATACTTTCGGCAGAATCATTTTTTTCAATAGCCACGCAGATCGTCTGGCCTTGGTGGAATCCCATGGGAATGTTGGCATGATTTTGCCGCCATAACCAAACTCAGCCAAAATGATTTTACCCTTTTCAACCGTTAATGGGCAAGAGCCATATCCATCATATAATGGGTTCACATCCTTACCGGCCAGATAAGCAATAACATTACCGGCCACGATAGGTGCCTGTTTTCTTGCCGCCGCTACGGTTTTTGCGTTGGACGTTGATGTCACATCACCTAGTGCAAAGATATTGGAGTAATGACTATGCTGGAGCGTTTCAGGGTTAACGTCAACCCAGCCACCCTCATTTGCAATCGGACTTTTCATGATGAAATCAGGGGCACGTTGTGGCGGGCATACATGAATCATGTCAAAGTTGCGGGTGATGGTTTTTGGCTCTTTGCCCTCATTAGTAACTTTAAACCATGCTGTTTTTGTAGTGCCATCAATTTTGATCAGGTTATGGCCAAAATCTAGATTGATGCCGTACCGGTCAACATATTTCATCAATGGTGGCACATAAGTAGCACATCCAAACAGAACAGGGCCGGCGTTACAGAATGAAACATTCATATCAGCGAGCTGGCCAGTTTTTTGCCAGTGATCGCAAGATAGATACATTGCTTTCTGCGGAGCGCCTGCACATTTAATGGGCATTCCCGGCTGCGTGAAAATGGCTTCTTTTCCTTTCATGCTTTGGACAAGTTCCCATGTGTAAGGTGCCAGATCATAGCTATAATTGGACGTAACGCCATTACTGCCTAGCGCGTCTTTTAATCCTTCAATAGCATCCCAATCCAGTTTTAGTCCGGGCGCAACGATGAGAATTTCATAACTGATTTTGGATTTGTTGCTCAAAGATACTTCATTTTTCTTTGGGTCAATTTTGATAACCTCGTCTTTGACGCGGGTAATATGTGATGGCCATACGGCATCCATATCGCGGCATGTATCTTCTTTTTTGAAGACGCCTGCGCCAACCATAGTCCATCCTGGCTGGTAGTAATGTTTTTCAGCTGGTTCAATGACAGCGATATCAAGTGATGAGTTCCTTTTTCTCAAACTAGTTGCCGCTGCTAATCCTGCGGCACCGCCACCAATGATAAGAATTTGATGTGATTTAGACACTGAATAACCCCCTTTAAGTTTCTAACTGAAATTAGAAATTGATTATATGCCAAGTAATTAAATCATTTTTTACTTGACGATATTATCAATTAATAATCAATATTATTTTCTTATAATTACAATATTACAACAAATATAATTTTAGAATAATTATATTACCTAATTGTCATTTGAAAAAATATCTTAGACAGAGACAAGATTGGTAGAATTACAAAAAATGGGAGAACTTAATGTCAGAAGCTAATGGAAGTTGTTGTGCGGGTCCTGGATATGCGTCACCGCAGGAAGCGATAAAAGCGCCACGTGAAAGTATTGTTTATACTATCTGTATTTATACAGGAACTGGTATCGAAAAACCGGATTATCTAGCAACAATTGATGTTGATGAAAATAGTCCGACCTATAACCAGATCATTCATAGAACTGAAGTAGGCGTGGTTGGTGATGAATTGCATCACATGGGATGGAATGCGTGTTCATCGTGCAATAACGATGGCAATATGGAAAGACGCTATTTGATCATACCGGGTGTGCGGACATCTAATTTCTATATTGTTGATACGGCTACTGATCCACGTAAACCTACCCTGTTTAAAACCATTGACGGTGAAGAAATTAAGCAGAAAACCAATTTGTCTGCCCCGCATACGGTGCATTGTCTGGGCGCAGATATTATTGTTTCGATGCTGGGTGATGCCAATGGTGAAGCTCCCGGCGGTTATCTGCATCTTGATAAGGATTTCAATATTGTCGGGCGTTGGGAAAATGATACAACAGGCATGAATTTCAGCTATGATTTCTGGTATCAGCCACGCCATAATATGATGGTTTCTACCGAATGGGCAGCACCGAATACTTTTCTACCCGGCTTTGATCTCGAAGATGTTGCCAATGGTAAATATGGGCAGCATATCCATTTCTGGGATTTCGAAAAACGTTCAATCGAAAAATCAGTTGATCTTGGTGCTGAGGGTTTGATTCCTCTGGAAGTCCGGTTCCATCATGATCCGGACAGTACGCACGGGTTTGTTGGTGCTACCCTAAGCTCTAATATTTTCCACTGGTATAAAGATGATGCAGGCGAATTGCAGATCGAAAAAATCATTGATGTCGATAATATCGATGTTGAAGATTTTCCTGTTCCGATGCCTGGTCTGATCACAGATATTCTGGTCTCAATGGATGATAAATATCTGTATTTTTCCAACTGGCTACACGGAGATTTGCGGCAGTATGATATTTCTGATCCGTCAAACCCGAAACTGACTGGTCAGGTCTGGATTGGTGGATTGCTTGGCAAAGCACCGGAAGTGAATGGTCGTGCTGTCAACGGGGCACCGCAAATGATTCAGCTCTCTCTTGATGGCAAAAGATTGTTTGTCACAACTTCGCTATTCTCGACATGGGACAATCAGTTCTATCCGGCAATGAAAGACACTGGCGGCGTTATGCTGATTGTGGATTGTGATGTTGAAAACGGTGGTATGACCATCCGAGACGATTTCATGGTCGATTTCGGCAATGAGCCACATGGCCCGGCGCGCGCGCATGAAACAAGATATCCGGGTGGTGATTGTTCATCGGATATCTGGGTTTAAGGAATGAAAGGAGCTTATTCTGTGTGAATAGGCTCCTTTTTATTTTAGATGTCTTCATCCAAAACCATGCCTCAGACAATACATAAGGTTACTTTGCTAAACAGAGAGAATGCGTCGCTTATGGTCGGAGAACAAGAGCCTATTTTCGATGTGTTCGATGCGGCTGGATATGCTTTGCCGATTGCCTGCCGATATGGCGGTTGCATCACTTGCGCGGCTAGGCTGGTATCTGGCAAAGTCCGGCAGCCTAATGCTACAGCGCTTAATAAGCGGCAATCTCAAGCCGGCTATGTTCTTTTATGCGTTGCCCGCCCTAAAGAAGACTGTGTATTTGAGGTTGGTGTGGAAAGTCATCATTCTCTTTATCAAAATCCGTTTGCTCAAATCAAAGCGGTTGAGCTTCTGAAAGAGGTGAAGAAAAGATGAGGCCAATACTAGGAAAAAAGGCAATGGAAAAACAGGTGCCGGAAAAGAAAATTGCCTATTCGGGTTTTGCCATAGAACCGATATGGTTGATTATGGCTGTTGTGACTATGGGCTGGACATATACCATGTTGCATCTGTTGAATCTCAATCATGATGCAGGCTATGGCAATTTTGGCCCCGGTATGGGGATTTTTGATGTCTTCAATACCTATTTAAAAGATAACTCTTATTTATTTCTTGCTAACCTTCCTATCTGCACCACGTTTGATGAGATGTGGACAATTTACAGTGGGCTAAGTGCTTTCTCGATGTGGTTTAGCATGGTGCTTGCAATGATGGTGCCAAGCATTTTGCCTTTTCTGATGTCAAAACGGCCAGTAGCCAAATCAGTATGGGGATTTCTGTTTGGCTATCTGGCGGTATGGGCATTGTGCTGTGTGGTTGGGGTATCTTTGCAATATCTTCTTTATGCGGGCGGGTATCTTAATAACCAGATGGTTATAACATCACATTGGTTTTCAGCGTTTATTTTCTTCACGATAGGAATTTATCAGTTTACCCAAGTCAAGGCGGCGGCATGTATTAACCGCAAACGGGTAATTGACCGGGCTCTCAATTCATCATCTGGTTATGGCATGGCATGGAAATACGGGACGCAATACGGCATGACTTGTGTTAAAGGATGTTGCCCCCTGATGCTCAGCATGTTTGCTTTTGGTTTGATGAATATTGTTGCCATGGCCGGGCTAACCATTCTGATGTATATCGAAACCAATTCAAGCTTTGTTGAAAGACACACCAGATATATAGGGATCACAGCCATAGTTTTAGGAGTGTTTTCGCTGTTCTTTAATCTGGGTTCCATATAGCCGGTTCAAATCCACTCCCTTATCGTTTTAAAAATACATGCCTATCCCAGTATAAAACATACTATTAAAATCATATTAGGGAGAAATTTGGAGAGGATGATGAGGTGTTCAAAGCTATTCACAGCACCATTTCCAAAGATCCAAGGTCCGAGTTTCGAGGCTCAAGTGACTGTTTCCTCGGATCTCGGTTCTTGAACCTAGGTTATCATTCCCATCCATTTGGCTTTGACGTTGAGGTTGTAGCCTTTGCCATAGCGTT
>JAHEII010000100.1 GCA_024639485.1 Alphaproteobacteria bacterium | reverse complement strand
CATTCCCCATGGCTGAGGATATAGGCAATAGTTTCCGGATCAAGGCGGGTATTAATCGCGTTTAGAACACCGCCACTGGCCGGAACGCCAAAATGTGCCTCAACCATTTCCGGAATATTTGGCGCAAGGATAGATACAGTATCGCCCTTACCAACGCCTATCGCATTTAACCCTGTGGCCAGACGACGACATCTGGCAAAAGTTTCGCGCCATGAATATCTGCGCTTACCATGAATAACCGCCTCACCATCAGGATAGATAGATGCCGCACGAGGCAAAAACGACAAAGGGGATAGAGGAACATAATTTGCTGAAACAGCAGGAAAAGCATCATACGGGTTTGTCATTATACTATCCTCCAAATCATCACTTATTATCGCCAATCACGGCCAATCATCACATATTCAGGCAATTAGTTTCTTAATGATTGCCCTTTTTCCATGAGCGTGGCAATACGCAACAGCGTTTCTTCTGTTTTGGCTAGTGCCAGAAATGCCCGCCGTTCACGGGTAAACATATCCTGTTCGGACACGGTTTCGGCATGTTCCGTATCACTAACCACAATGGTAGCAACCGCCATGGCAACGGTTTTGTCATGCGGGTAAAACATACCATCAGCAATGCCTTTATCCATAAAATCAGACATTTTTTGGCGTAATCCGATACCGGGCAAGGTTAATTGCGGTGCTACGGATGGGGTATATCCCTCGGCATGGATGGCCGCGATCCGTTCCATGGCACTAGCCATCAGCTTATCGCGGTTCATTTCCATGCTGTCTCTGTCGGGCAGAAAATATTGTATTTTTGCGCTTTCGGCCGGGCTAGTCCCTGTTCTGGCATAACCGATTTGCATCCATGTTTTCCATGCCGCTTGTTCCGGATCATTAGTTGCATCCAGCCAGCGCCGCATAGTTTCTTTAACGCCGCCACCACCGGGGACAACCCCGACCGCGGCCTCAACCAGTCCGAATACCGAGTTGCCATGCGCAATGACTTCATCCGCATGGACAATCACCTCAAACCCGCCACCAATAGCCAGCCCAGATGGGGCGGCGATCACCGGAACAGGCGCATCACGCATGGCGGCAACCGCCTGCTGGAACCGCGTCAGAAACGCATCAATACCTGTCCAGTCCTGTTGTCTGATTAGTGCCAGAACAGAGGTTAAATCCACCCCTGCCGAAAAATGCTGTGCATCGTTATGAACAATAATTCCGCGGCCATGATCTTTGGCGGCAGCGGCAACAATTTCCATGGATTCATCGGTCAGCGCATTGGCCTTGGAATGAAATTCAATCAGCCGCAAATCACCATCCAGCGCATAAAGGCTGGCCGCTTTGTTGCGCTGTAATGGCGCAAGGCATTGCCGCAACATATGAAACCGGATAGTACGCGGCGGCAAATTCACCGGCCGCATCTCTGGTGCCAAATTATCCGGATGAAAAGCGGCCACCATCAACTCACCATCTTGGGGGCGGTAAAACGCATCACAGTCCCCTGCCGCCAGAATAGGCGGTATGGTCATATTCGCCTCAGCAATCATGGCTCTGACCGTATCATGGCCAATCGCATCCATCATTTCAAACGGGCCCCGTTGCCAGTTAAAGCCAAGCTTCATGGCATCATCAATATCTTGCGGCGTGGTTGTTACCGCCGGTATCAGCGAGGCGGCATAGGCAAACACCTTACCCAGAACCCGGCGGGCAAATTGAACCAGTGGCGCATCCGCGGCATCTTTAGCCGGACTAATCATCAGCACAAGCGCGTCATCACCGGCCGCCATCATGGCATTGGCCGCATCAATTAATAGCGAGGGATGCGTGCCTGTATTGACTAGATTACCACTAGCCAGATCAATCATCTTGGCGCGGTCTTCGCGATAAAAACCGCCACCGGATTTATCACCTTTATGGCCATCCGCCAGCATGGATGCAATGGTATTTGTGACCGGATTATGGTCTTGTCCCACCGCATGAAACGCATCATCCACCGGTAGAATAGTGGCCAGTGTTGCCACCACATCAGACATCAGATCAACACCAATCAAATCATAAAGCCCGAATACGCCGGTTTTGGGAATACCCATTGGCCGCCCCATCACAGCATCAGCATGTTCAAGCGATATTCCCTGATCATGGGCTTCGGCCAGACCCACCTGCAACGCGTAAACCCCGACCCTGTTTCCCAGAAAGCCCGGCGTATCACGACACTGGACAACGCCTTTACCCAGCACCCGATCATTCATGTCTTTAAGCCGCGCCATGATGTCGGCGTCTGTATCTTCGCCTTCGACCAGTTCCAGTAGCCGCATGTAGCGCACCGGATTAAAATAATGCGTGATAGCAAACCGGCGGCGGAAATCGATATCCATATCCTCAACAAGCACTCTAATCGGAATTGTTGAGGTATTTGACGTGACCACAGCATCAGACGGGATTACGCCTGCCAGTTGCCGATATAGCGATTTTTTAATATCAAGCCGTTCGACTACGGCCTCAATAATCCAGTCCGCATCAGCAAGCTTTGCCATATCATCACGGATATTGCCGGTTTTAATCCGGTCAGCGCATGATTTGGAAAATAGGGCTGGTGGATCAGATTTTTTAAGCCGGTCAACCGCATCAATACTGCGCTGATTGACATGTTCGGCATCATCATTCGGCATATCCAGCAAAAGCACATCAAGTCCGGCATTGGCAATCTGGCCAGCGATAGCGCTACCCATTGTGCCAGCACCAATTACCGCAATAGAAGAAAAGGGAATATCTGCAAAATCACTTGCCATAAAAATTAAGCTCCTGTTTGTTCAAATAACCGGCGCAAAGCTTTATTAACATCATCGCCACGTTCTACGGGCAACATATGACCAGCATGTTCTATCTTAACCAGTTTTGCATGGGGAATAGCGGCGGCTAGAGCCTGCCCCTGTTTGCATGGTGTCATGCTATCATCGCCAGCCAGAATCACCATAGCCGGTTGTGTGATACTGGCCGCCGCTTTTTCGCCATCTGCGTAGGCGGCACATGCTTTCAGATCAACCGCTAATGTGCCTTCGGGATTACCGGCCATGATCCGCTTACCCATAAAGATATGGCTATTCCCCGGCATCGGGTGATCATGAAATGCCCCATCATGGCCATGACCCCATGTGACCATGGCATCAAACGCGGCTGGCTCATTATCTTCGGCCATACCGATCAGTTGCGGATTAACGGGTATGGCCAATGCCAGTGCAATCAGCCCGATACCAGCCACAATTTCCGGATGCCGTCTGGCCAGTTCCATCGCTACCAGCCCGCCTTGGGAATGACCGATTACCGTGACTTTTTTGTGGCCAGCCGCTTTGATCAGCGTATGACACCAATCAGCCATGGCTTCGATAGTGGTAAGCGGCACGCCGCTGCTTAACCCATGCCCCGGAAAATCCGGCGCCATTACAGACCAGCCGCGATTGGCAAAAAATCGCGCTTGCAGAAGCCATGATAAATGCGTCTGGCCGCTACCATGAAGGAAAAGCAGAACCGGAGCATCTTTATCTGGCGTACGGCCACCAGTAGAAACAAATACATCAGCGTCATTAATTGATATCTGCATTGCTTTAGCTACCCTTCGCAGACGTTTTCTTCTGGGCAATCTTAATGGCACGATTAAAATCGGCTTTGATATCATTGATATCTTCTAGTCCGACAGAAATCCGGATCAAATCATCGGTCAATCCCGCTGCTTTCATTGCATCAGCAGAAATATGGGAATGGGTTGTGCTACCGGGATGAATGACCAGCGTTCGGGCATCACCAACATTCGCCAGATGTGAGGCCAGCTCAACCGATTCAATAAATGCCTGACTAGCCATACGGCCGCCTTTTATTCCCATGGTGACAATAGAACCAGCGCCTTTGGGCATTTGCCGCATGGCGACATCGTGACAGGAATGATCAGGCAGGCTGGGGTGATTTACCCATGCCACGCCATCATGATCTTTGAGAAACGCCACCAGTTCAGCGGTATTGGCCATATGCCGATCCATCCGCATGCCTAATGTTTCAATCCCTTGCAGAATATGAAACGCATTGGTCGGGCTTAATGTTGGGCCAATATTGTACATGCCTTCACTACGCACCCGCATGGCAAACGCCGCAGGGCCGAATTCTTCCCATAGATTTACCCCCTGAAAGGCAAAATGCGGTTGGGTCAGAGTGGGGAAGCGATCATTCTGCCCCCAGTCAAAATTACCGCCATCAACGATAACCCCACCCATCGCAATACCATGGCCGCCAATCCATTTTGTCAGCGAGTGGATGACGATATTTGCTCCATGCTTAAGCGGCTTCATCAAATAGGGCGTGTTCAATGTGGCATCAATTACCACCGGCACACCCGCGGCATGCGCGACCTTGGCCACGGCGGCAACATCCATGACATCAAGCCCCGGGTTTCCGATCACCTCACCAAAAACCATTTTGGTATTTGGCTTGATAGCGGCGGCAATCGCATCATGATCCGTCGGATCAACAAAGCTGGTCGTAACGCCAAACCGCGACATGGTATGTTCCAGCAAATTGATATTTCCGCCATACATTTGCGATGAGGCTACGATATGATCCCCTTGTGACGTTAACGCCAGAATAGACAGAAACACCGCCGACATTCCCGTGGCAACTGCTACCGCCGCCACGCCTTCTTCTAGTGCGGCCATGCGATTTTCCAGCACGCCGATGGTCGGATTGGAAATCCGCGTATATAAATGTCCACCCACCTCAAGGTTATAGAGCGCGGCGGCATGTTCGGTATCATTAAACATATATGACGTTGTTTGATGAATTGGAACAGCGCGTGAACCGTGCCTGTCATCAGGCGTATAACCGGCATGCAATCCTAATGTGTTAAAACCGAATGATTTGCTCATGATAAAAGTTCACTTGGCACCTTGGTTGATGGGGGCAGGAATGGCAGGCTGGTAGTCGTTGCGTTGCGGGTTCCATAACTGGTTTCCACAATCAGATCAGCCGCCGCCGCAATAGCTTCGTTTGACATCAGACAAACCGAAATATTTTTATCCATACGCGGCGAATACGCCGCCGCCGTAGCATATCCGGCAAACGCCCCATCCAGATAAACCGGCCATGGATTTTCGTTTGTTGACGGGAACGGTGCGCCATCAATGAAAATGCCGCAGAATGATCGGGTTGCGCCTTCTGCCTTGATTTTCTTTAGCGCCGCCTTGCCGATAAAATTGGCTTCCTGATCCAGATCACAAATCACCCCAAGTCCCATTTCATATGGATTGGAGTGTTCATCGGTATCTGCATTGACAGAAATCATGCCGCTTTCTACCCGTTCGATATAATTTGGCGCCCCCGGCCCCATCTGATATGGCTTTCCGGCTTCCATGACGATATCCCATAGCTGGCCGCCTTTTGTGCCATCCCGCAAATAGAACTCATAGCCGCCCTGCTTGCTCCATCCTGATCTGGCAACAACCAGCGGTATGCCCTGTAATTCGGTTTCATAAAAACCGAAATAGCTTAGTCGTAATGGCGCCTCACCAAACAAATCACGCGCGACATAATGGGATTTTGGCCCCTGTATGGCCAATGGAGAGACATCAGGTTCTGATGCTTCAACATCCAGACCAAGCGCACAAACAAACCCTTCGGCCATCATCAGCGTGTCATTATCA
>JAHEII010000097.1 GCA_024639485.1 Alphaproteobacteria bacterium | reverse complement strand
TATTTGGTTTGGATGCCATGATGCCATATGAAATTATGGGTTCATATGCACATACCTAGCCAAACAAACTTTCATCATGTTAGGCTGAATCAATATTATGACAACAATAAAGTTTATGGTCTTAGCTGTGATTAGGTAGATACATGGGCGAATACGCCACTTTTTGCATCATAGCTATGTAGCTGACCGGCGCCGATATCATGCCATAATCCGTGGATGGATAACCGGCCGTCATCAATGGCTGATTTGACAAAAGGAAACCCGCATAGATTGTTCAATGAATGGACAATGCTTCGTTGTTCCAGATCATGTATCCGCTCGGCATCATCTTTTAATTTTGCGCCATCTTCAAAAGCAGGGGTCAGAATAGCCAGCCATTTGGCGATGAAGTTTGATTGCTTATAGGCTTCATCAACAGTGCCGTTACATGCATGATAACCTGTCTTTATACCGCCACAACCAGAATGTCCCAGAACAATCAGATGTGATACTTTCAACACGGTCACGGCAAATTCTATCGCCGCTGATGTGCCATGATGATCACCATTTGGATTGAACGGAGGGATCAGATTAGCAATATTACGGTGAATAAAAAAATCACCATCTTCGCCGCCGAATAATGACATGGCATTCACCCGACTATCGCAACAGGAAATGATCATGGCGCGAGGGTGCTGGCCAAAAGTAGCCAGATTCTGATACCAGCTTTTATTTTCCTGATAATGTCCACTATACCAACCGGCATAACGCTTGCCCAGATATCCGGGTAAAGGTCGCACGGCTGAATCATTCAGATGTTCCAGTTTCATTTTATTCGGCATGTGCCACGCTCCATTTATCCATATTATCTTGCTTAACATGTAGTCATTGATTAGGCTCGTGTAAAGAGAAGAACGAAAGAGAAAATAATGACAGACATTACTTTACGCTCCGTTGAACCCGGCGATTTTGACCAATGGCTTGTGTTATATCACGGTTATGCTGAGCATTATAAAGTTACGCTTACTGATGATATTATCGAAACAACATGGGGCTGGTTGATGGATGCATCGCATCCGGTGCATGGTCTGGTCGCTATTCGTAATGGGGTGCTGGTTGGATTGGCGCATATCCGGCCGATGCCGAGCCCATTGCGCGGCCAATATGTTGGATTTCTGGATGATCTGTTTGTTGATCATGGCCAACGCGGGCATGGTGTGGTGGATGTTTTGATGGCTGGTTTAAAAGTCATGGCCGAAAAACAGGGATGGGCGGTCATTCGCTGGATTACCCGTGATAACAATTATCGCGCCCGTAGCGTTTATGACAAATACGCCACCAAAACAGACTGGAATCTGTATGAAATGTCTTGCTAATTAAGGATATGCTTATTCATCACCCGGCACGCCATAGCTTGGGGCGGCAGATGGGTCTATGGCTCTGGTCAGATAATCATTCATCTGTGGTTTGTAATTTTCCCAGAGATTAAGAAGCATCTGGCCGGGGCAGTCATCTGTCCAGTCAATGCGTAAATCCACAAGCGGCCATGGCCGTTCATGTGCCACAATCAGCGCGGCAGAATGGGTAGGGCCTTCTTCGCCGCCGGCATCAAGTGCCGCGATTAATGCACGGGTTAGCCGTTCTGCCAGATGCAAATCATGGCCTTGTTCAAACGCATCTGTCATGGCTGGAATAACCTCAACCCGTGACAGTAAATTGCCAGCTCCAACGCAATCCCGACCTTGATTAACGGCATTATTTCCGAGGATTTCCTGTCCGGTGAAAACGCCTGTTCCGCCATGTAAATCAACAGCGGCGACTTGCCGGTAATCGGCATGCGGTCGATCCGCCATGACAGTTTTGATAGCGGTTTCTGCATCATGACCTTTGGCCATTAGCCCTAATACTTCGGGGCCAATGGTCGGGTCTGTGACATTCTGTGTGGTGACAGCACCAGCACCAGCCATTGCATAGGGGCAACGGCTACCAACGGCGATACTTGATGTGGTAATGGCAACTCCGGCCATGTTGGTTTTTGCACAGCGTCCGACAATAGCAATAGTCATCTTTTTATCCTAACTTTGAACGTGTTAATTCGGGATTAATTTCCGCGCCAGATAATTGGTGAATTCGTGATTTTCACGTTCCAGCCAGCTAAGCGGGCCCGCTTTGGTCAATGGTGCTTTTGCGCCTTTGAAAATGCCTTCCACTACGGTTCGGTCTTCTTCCTGAACATCATCCAGAAACGCTTTGGCATCAGCAATCAATTTGTCACGATCTTCTGATGCATCCAGTACTTCTGGTGCCATCGCGGCGCCGTATTTGATCCGGACATGATCCGTGCCATCGGGCAACAGAGCCAGATACCACAAATGATCAGGTGCCAGAACATACATATGCGATGGAAACACCGTTGGCATGATTGAGGTAGAACGCCATTTACCGGTTAGTGTTGTGTTTGACGCATGCGCTGTTCCGACAGGTGCGGAATCCTTTTTAGTAAAATACTGATAGGTGAAATGGTCAAACTGGCCGCGCTCGTCAAATTCTGTATCCATCAGATTAAAATGCGATCCAACGGTTCCACTATGTGCAACAGGCAGATGATACCCTTCCATAAAGTTTTCGGTCAGGCATTTCCAGTTTGTGTTCCAGTAATGCTCTTCTTCGAAAATGCTGACATAGTTTTCCATGTGATAGGGTTCTAGCAATGTTGTCAGCTCAGACAGGCATTGCTTTACCGGCAGGGCATCTGGATCAAGGTTAACATAAATCCATCCCAGATAGACTTCGCATTGTGCTTGCGGTAAGCGCAAGGCGGCTTTATCAAAGCATTCGGATTTATCCATATATGCCGCTGCTGCCAGTTTACCATCGGGATGATATGTCCATGCATGATATGGGCAGGTGAATTTTTTGGCATTGCCGCGACCTTCGACCAATACCATGCCGCGATGCAAACAGATATTAGACATGGCGGTAAGCTGATTATCTTTGCCTCTGGTGACAATTAATGGCTGATTTGCAATCTCAACCGTCATGTAATCACCAATATGTGGCAATGTATCGGCACGCCCGACACAGACCCAGTCTTTGCTAAAGATATGACTGATCTCATGATCAAGCACTAACGGGTTTGTATAAATCTCCTTGGGCATGGTTGTTGCCCGCGCCAGAGGGGCGGCGGCAATGTCTTTCAATGAGTTTAGAATGTCAGCTAACATCATACGCTCTTTATTCAGGGATGACGGCGGTAATTTCAATCTCCACTACCCATTCCGGACGTGCCAGCGCTGGTACAACCAGACCGGTTGAACATGGAAAAACGCCTTTCAGCCATTTGCCCATTTCCTGATACACGGCTTCCCGATAGCGGATATCGGTAACATAAACAACAATCCGGCAAATGCTTTCCATGGTTGTGCCTGCTTCTTCAAGCAACATCTGGATGTTCTGCATGGTTTTTTCAGTTTGCTTGCCTGCGTCATTAGGGTGCAAGCTTTCTCTGCTATCCAAATCCTGTGATACCTGCCCCCGCAAAAACACCATTGTGCCTTTGGCTACCACGCCTTGTGACAAGTCATTGTCTAGATTCTGTTCGGGATAAGTTTCTTTCGTATTAAAAGGCCGAATACGCTTGTGCATAGTCATGATATGTCTCTCTGAATGGATATAATTTTGATTACTTAACGCTAACATAAAGGATAATGTCAAGCGGTTCTAATTACCAGTTCCGGCATGATTCAATATTGGTGCGGGCGCGTCCATATCCACCGTAATGATCGGCTGATCCGTAACGGCTTTCAAACAGCGCTCTTTGTCGGTCAATAATGGCAGGGTTGTAATCAGACCGGAGTGGGTTATCAAGCAATTCTATCAGCATCATCTGGCTCATTGGCCGTGTGCTGGCATCCATAATGCTGACCATACATTCGTAATATTGTGGTAAATCCACGCCTTTTTCCCACATGCGGGCAGAAAACGTATCAAGTGAGGTGATCCCCAATGGGCGTGCCATCCCCATATCAATATAGGCATAGACCGCCATTTCGTTTTCATTCAGAAAAGCATCGCTTTCAGGCAAAGAAGATGCCGGTTGCGAGGTTGTTGTGCCAGACGCAAACATAAAATAAAGCATAACGATAAGAATGGCGGCCGCCCCATACCACAGGCTATGAACAGATGTGGGTTTAACCAATCCCGGTGCGCGGTACTTTTCGCGTTTACCGGATGGATTGGGATCGCTGATCACCCGATCTGGCGCTACTCTATCCAGTATCATAACCGGTGGCGGGGTTATGTCTGGTGCCGCTATTTCTGCAACTGGTATGTTTGCCGCCGCCGTGTTTGCCGCCGCTGTGTCTATTTTATGCGGTTCTGGTAATTCTTCTTTGGGGTTTGCTGGCATAGCTGGTGATTGATCTGATTGCTTTTCTTCGTAATCAATCAGCCGCCCAACCGCCCGGTTTAATGTGACAATCATGTCCTGGGTTTTATGAAGCTTCTCTTCGATCACCTGCATCCGTGTATCCAGCGCAGTCACATCAGATTTATTGGCATAAACGTCATAGACATCTTCGTTCAGGGACGCCATGGCATCGGCTAAATTGCTGGCAATGCTGGCCGTTCTATCTTGCGGTTCCTGATCTTGAGCCTGATCTTCTGGCTGAAAATTTACCGGATCATTACTATCACTGCTAGGCTCAATGCTAGGCTCACCGATAGGATTACTGTTAGAATCATTGCTAGAATCATTACTAGAATAAGGAACGGGTTCGGGTTTGAGGATAGGCGGTTTAGCTGGTGAAGAAGGCACATCAATCCGGTCACGCAATGATCTAATGCGATCAATTAATGCCTCGGTATCCATCTCGCTCTGATCCACCTAAAACCTGCCACCTACTAATGCTCTGATCTTTCAATCAATACTTTGTTCTGACCGTGACTATTAAACGACCAGATCACAGAGCGTGTTAATCATGAGGCATATTAGGCGTTAGTCATATTATCCGTTAGCTTACTTAGCATCACTAAGCATTGATCCATTTGGTCAACGGATACAAACTCATCCGCCTTATGCGCCTGTTCTATGGAACCGGGCCCACAAATCACACAATCGGTACCCAGAGACTGAAACACACCGGCTTCCGTACAAAAGGCAACAACGTCACTGGAATTTGATCCCGTTAGTTCCTGAACAAGCTTTCTAGCCTCATTATCTGGCATGATATCAAAACCTGCTACTTCGGCAATGATTTCGCTCCAGATTTTTGAATCAGGATAGGTTTTCTGCATCATTGGCAGGAGCTCTTTTTTGCAAAAATCGTCAAGATCAGATTTCACCAGATCAGCATCAGACGTCTGAACAGGCCGTAATTCCCAGTCTATCTGCGCTTTCTGGGCAATCACATTATGGGCAATGCCACTTTCTATGCGGCCAATATTGATGGTGGTATGCGGCGGCACATAGGGGCTGTCTTCGGGTGGATTTAGTTTCAATTTTTCGCGCCATTCCAGCAAACGGGAAACGAATCGAACCGCATACTCGGCCGCATTTACCCCTAATTCGGGGGCAGACCCGTGTCCGGCCAGCCCCTGAATAAAGGTCGAATACTCAAAACATCCTTTATGGCCTTCGATTACCCGCATTTCTGTTGGCTCACCAATAATGGCTAGCCGTGGGGCAATATTATGATTTTTCAGCGTTTCTG
>JAHEII010000094.1 GCA_024639485.1 Alphaproteobacteria bacterium | reverse complement strand
CCCTGCATTCCGGATGTCATTTTCAGCTGTATTAGCGCTTGTTGTGGCCTGGAATTTATGGCTAAACCATCATGTGCCCCGACCGCGCCCATGGTTTATTCGGCTCTGGCGGTATTTTATGGCGATTGCTATATCATCGCTGATCGCATCCTTCGCATCCATGCCATTTGCGCTTTATCATTTTGGTATCACTACATCATGGTCAGTGGCCGCAAATATGATCGGTATGCCATTAATGGGATTGATTATCATGCCAATGGGTGTGGCGGCAATGGTGCTATCGGTTTTCGGAGCAGAAGCTGTGCCGCTTTATGTGATGAATGTTGGTATTATCAGCTTATCTTACGCGGCAGAATATATTTCATCACTGGATGGGGCAAGACTGGCGGTGTTTCCGCCATCTGGAACGGTGACGGTTTTGCTGGCCGTTGCCATGATCATTCTTGGCATTGCATCAGGGTTATGGCGCGCGGTAAGTGTGATTGTTCTGATGGTAGCATTTGGATTATGGTGGAGTAATCCCCGTCCGGTGGCTGGTATGGTGGTGAATTATGGCAAACCTGTCCTGGCAGTGATGAGCAGAGATGGATATCTGTTAACTAGCACCACCAAAACAAAAGGATTTACCGCCCAGATATTATCGCAACCATTTGGCCGGTCGGAATTAATTTATGTCAGGGATTATCTGAAAAACGCCGAACACGCAGATCTGAATAATAAAGCGGATGTATTTTGCTATAAAGACAGTTGCTATATCACCACAGCTAATGATCAGATATTTGCCATGGTGTGGGCGCGGGCAGATTTAACCATAGCATGCCAGACCGCCGATGTTGTGCTTGCTCTGGTCAATGCCAGTTATCCGTGTCGGGATGGTAGCCCGTTATTTGATCGCAATGATCTGATCCGGCAAGGCGGCGTTCTTATTTATAGCAAGCCAGCAAAAGTCCAGTTTGATGAAAGTGAGGATCAGAAGACAGATATTATAATCCGGTCGGTTAATATTGCCGGATAAGTCCTTTTAATGTGCCCTGAATTTTTACCTGATCAGGGCCAAAGATACGCGTTTCATATTTGCTGTTAGCTGGTTCAAGCGCGATGCTGTATGATTTCCGGCGCAGACGTTTTAAGGTGGCTTCGTCGTCTTCTTCCAGTAAGGCAACAACAATATCCCCATTTTGGGCGGTGTCGCCTTTTTCTATTATCACCGTATCGCCATCCATAATGCCGGCGTCAATCATGGAATCGCCCTCAATGATGAGCGCAAAATATTCACCGCGTCCAAGCATATGTTCGGGGATAGGCATAGTATTTGATTGATCAGATATCGCGGCAATCGGCGTTCCGGCGGCAATTTTTCCCAATAAGGGGATATCAATAACAGTGGTGGTATTATCTGGTGCTGGCGCCAAGGATGCATCAGGAATTGAAACCATAGCCGCTGATTGCACATAAGCAGACCCGTCAGGATGGCGCAGAATATCAACTGCCCGCGCGCGATTATGCAAACGCGCAATATAGCCGCGTTCTTCCAGAGCAGACATAATTCGGTGTATACCGGATTTGGATTTTAAACCGGCGGCCGCGCATAATTCTTCAAAACTGGGGGCAATGCCATATTCCTCAACATGGTGAATGATGAGCGTTAGCATATCACGTTGTTTTTTGGTCAGCATGTGTTTCTCCGGTGAGCGCGCCTGCATGAAAATGTTATATAATGCTATATGATGCCTCTATGATCACTATTTGTTCATGTTTTGTACAAAAAGTCAAGCCGCTTGCTTTCTGCTTGGCTTCTGCGTGCTATTCGTATGATAGGGATGATTTACGTTTAACCGGTATTGCTGATCATACGTATTATTTGAGTCTGATCACATCAACTAGATCACCGGCATTCATGGCCATTGCATGTGCTGGCCGGATCATTAATGCGTTGGCATGGGCAAAATCCATCAGCTTGCCGCTATCCTGTGATGGCAGAGGGGTGAAAATATCCTGCCCGATTTTGACATCATGGCTGATCATGCCGCGCATATATTCTTCCCGTTCGTCATTTTCCGGAACCGTCATGCCAAGAACCGCTTTGCGTGGGGTTATGCCGGTGGAAAGGCCAAGCATGGCATCAATGGCGGCACGAACAAAAATCAGCGTGCATACGCCAGACGATACCGGATTGCCCGGCAACCCCAGAAACGGAATTAAACCAGATGCAATATCCATCTGGCCAAAAATCATCGGTTTGCCCGGCCGCATGGCTATGCGCCAGAAATCAAGCGTATCCTTATTTTTCATTCTGGCAGAAACCAGATCATGCCGGCCAACAGATGCACCACCGGTAAGGATAAGCAAATCTGCATCCGTTATGCCTGATAATGCGGCTTCCAGCGCATCATTCTGGTCAGCAATCGGCGGCAGGGTAATGGCATGCCCACCCATATCGGTAATCATGTTGGCAATCATGACAGTGTTGCTTGACATGATCTGTGCCGGATGCGCCGCATCAACAGGCTGTTGCCCCGGTTCAATCAGCTCGCTTCCAGTGGAACCAACAACAATAACCGGCTTTTTGCGGGTGATTAATGTATGATGGCCGCCTGCCGCCAGCAATCCGATCATACGTCCATCCAGTTTAGTGCCAGCACTAACCAGCAAATCACCCTTGTGAAAATCCTGCCCTTTTCGGCGAATAAAACGCCCCGGTTTTCCATTGTCCATGATCACAACAGACATCAGATCAGCATTATCCGGATCAGCGGTCATACGTGTGTTTTCCTGAATAATGATAGTATCTGCCCCATCGGGTAAATTAGCACCGGTAGAAATCCGGATTGCTGTTCCGGATGCCAGCGCATGCGGCCAAGGGTGCCCTGCCGCGCTTTCCCCGATCAAAGATAATGTAACTGGCGTTTCAGCCAGATCATGATGGTTAACGGCAAATCCATCCATAGCAGATTGATCAGCAGGTGGATTAGTTAGCAAAGCATACATATCTTCTGCCAGAATACGGCCATTTGCCTGATATAAATTCACGCGCTCGCCGGCCATGACAGGCATGGCATCGATAATCCGGCTGACAGCATCACGAACTGAGATAAGTGGTGTATTCATCGGTCTTGAGCTGCCTTGAAATGCCCTGATCTGCCACCGGATTTTTCAAGCAGACGAATGCCGCCGATTACCATGGATTTATCCACCGCCTTCACCATGTCATAAATAGTAAGCGCGGCAACAGATACAGCGGTTAATGCTTCCATCTCAACCCCTGTCTGGCCAGTTAGCCGACATTCGGCCGTGATATGAACCCGATCATCCATGACCGCCAGCGTGACTGATACATGGCTCAATGCTAGCGGATGGCATAACGGGATCAGCGCATCGGTTTTCTTTGCCGCCATAATACCGGCCAGTTGTGCAATGCTCAGCACGTCGCCCTTTTTGTGGCCTTTGTCGCGGATCAGTTGCAACGTATTGGCGGCCATGGTGATAAACCCCTCGGCAATGGCTGTCCGGCTGGTTGTGGCTTTATCGGTTACATCCACCATATGCGGCTGGCCGTTATCATCAAAATGGGTCAGATGGTTTATACCCTTGCTCATGTCATGTCTTTCCAGTTGGCTGGAACTGGATAGGACAACAGACCGCTAACCGCTGGGGCGATATCATCCTGTTCCATCAAAAACTCACCAATCAGAAAGCATCTGGCGCCAGCTCTGGCCATGCGTGCCAGATCATCGCTGGATTTTAACCCGCTTTCGGCAATGGCAATCCGGTCATCCGGTATCAAGGTCATCAAATCTTCACCGGTGGCCAGATCCGTTGTCATTGTTCGTAAATTACGGTTATTGATCCCGATCATGGGGGATTGCAAATTGAGCGCGCGCTCAATTTCTTCGCCATCATGTGTTTCGATTAATACATCCAGCCCATATTCTATCGCGCATGATTCCAGTTCTGCCGCATGGCTGTCACTAAGCGCTGACATAATCAGCAGAATGCAATCAGCGCCACATGCTCTGGCTTCCATGATTTGAATGGGGTCAATCATGAAATCCTTACGAAGCACCGGCATCAGCGTTGCTGATTTGGCGGCAATCATATCATCAATATGGCCGCCGAAATATTTATGGTCGGTGAGTACAGACAAACAGGTGGCCCCGCCTGCCTCATAGGATTGGGCAATATTAGCCGGATCAGCATCCGGATTAATCTGCCCGCGTGATGGTGAGGCACGCTTGAACTCAGCGATCAGCCCATAGCCTTGCGCGGATGATTTGCGCAAGGCTTTAGCAAATCCGCGTGCTGGCGGCATATCTGCGGCTTTACTGGCAAATGACCGGCTATCCGGATCAGCTTTCAACGCTGCTACTTCAGTCACCTTATCGGCAATGATTTGCTTGAGCACATCACTCATTATTCTGTTTCCCGATTTGTTATTGCGACTAGCTGGTCTAGTTTGTTCAACGCCGCGCCACTATCAATGGATGTTTCGGCGATATCGCGAGCCTGGGTCAGGCTGTCCACATGACCCGCCCCGAACATAGCCGCCGCCGCATTAAAAATGACAATATCGCGATAGGCGTTATGCGTGCCGGTAAATATGGCACGCATCGCCGCCGCGTTTTCATCAGGCGTACCACCAACCAGATCAGCAATATTGGCCACTGGCAATCCAATATCAGATGGATGCAAAGTCATAGCAGTCGCCTTGCCATCGCGAATTAGCATGGCATGTGTTTCCCCTGTTGTGGTGACTTCGTCAAGTCCATCAGAGCCATGAACAACAAGCGCATGAGTAACCCCAAGTCCAAGCATGGCATCGGCATATGGGTTTAGCAGATCGCGCGAAAATACCCCCATCATAAACCGTTTCACCAATGCCGGATTGGATAATGGCCCAATCATGTTGAATATTGAACGAAACCCCAGCGTCGCCCGAACCGGCCCCACATGCCGCATTACAGAATGATGACGCGGTGCCATCAGAAAACAGACGCCAATATCATTTAAAGCGGTTTGAACATGCATCATATCCGCATCCAGTTTAATTCCCAGCTGGGACAGGACTTCTGCCGCGCCGCTTTTGGATGATACCGCCACACTGCCATGTTTGGCCACGGGATAGCCAGCACCGGCAACAACGAATGTCGCGGCGGTGGAAATATTCCATGTTCCTATACCATCACCGCCAGTGCCAACAATATCCATGGCTTGATCAGGGGCTTTTATGATGCTGGCATGTTCCATTAATGCGGTCACGCCGGTGATAACATCACTTGCGGTTTCGCCTCTGGTGGCAAGGGCGCTAATAAATCCGGCAATCTGTTCCGGACTTGCCGCGCCATTTAGCATGATAGAAAAACATTGCTGCATCTCATCGGTGGTAAGCGGCTGGCCAACCAGTTTGCCTAATAGGGTTTTCATGGAATGATCACTAGTCATGAATATGTTCCGGATGGGTTTGTGACAGGTTAAGCAATTGGGATTCCAGAATGGCAATGTGATCATTGCTGGATGGGTTATCAAGGCCGGTTTTCTGTAAAAAATTGGCAAGAATGCGATAGCCGTTTTCAGAAGCAATGGATTCCGGATGGAATTGAACCCCGAAGGTAGGGTGGGTTTTGTGTTGAAGCCCCATGATTATGCCGGCATCGGTGCTGGCAATAACATCCAGACAATCCGGCAGGGATGCGGCATCTACGATTA
>JAHEII010000092.1 GCA_024639485.1 Alphaproteobacteria bacterium | reverse complement strand
CAATAATAATGGTAAGCCTATCTCTGGCAAAGATCACCCCATCCGGACAATTTTTTTCAAAATCGGCTAGATCATGATCATGGCGATAGGGCGCATGATGGCTAATCATCAGTTGTTTGATATCAGCCTGCTGGAAAAATGTTATGCCCTGCTGAATAGATGAATGCCCCCAGCCTGTTTTGTTTTTCATCTCATCATCGGTGAACATACCATCCCAGACAACCATATCAGCACCAGCTGTAAAATCGGCTAATTCCGGATATTGAAGCGCATGATATTCATTGTCACACAGATAACAGAACCGCTTGCCGCCCGCGTCAATCCGGTACCCGTAACTGCCCCCCGGATGCCGTAGCTTGATCCAGCTCAGCCGGAACCGCCTAGCCGCCATATCACCGATTGCTGATATATCCCGTATCTGTAAATCCGGCATGTTAGCCAGTATATCCAGCGAAAAATAACTGCCGGAATAATAGCGTTTTAATTGCTGGTATAATTCTGTTCCACTACTGAGTGCGCTGGCTAGAACAATCCGGCTGGAATGACGGAATAGATCAGGGTTAAAGGCCAAACCCTGAATATGATCATGATGAAAATGGCTATAAAAAACAAACGCATGTGGTTGATTTTCCGCGTCTATCAGCCTGTTTCCTATGGCTGGTAAAGGTGAAATGCTGGCTTGTCTGAACCTTGTTCCTGTGTCAAAAAATAACTGTGCGTGATCCAGCCGCAGTTCCATACAGCTGGTGTTACCGCCATATAAAACGGTGTCAGGTGATGATACGGGCGAGGACCCTCTGCACCCATGAACAAGTAATTTGATCGCCCGCGCCCCATCATTCTGTTTAGCCGTAGCAGGCGGTTAATATGGCCAAAACCCTATGCAATTATTATTAACTATATTGATAATTATGCTGATGCTTTATTATTAGATATCCACAAATTGTGCCGAAATCATATCCTGCTGGCTGGCGATTTTATCCAGAAATTGTCGTGATAATCCCGCAAGAATATCAGATGCCAGCGTGTCTGATGATGGGTCTGTCTGATGCCATGCCAGATAAATGCGGCGAGTAAACCGGGGAGCATCCTTAAGCAAGTAAAGCCGCTTTTTCTTACAGTCTTCCATGATGATCCCAGCTGGCAGATAGCAGCTACCACCATTGGCTAGCAAAAACTCTTTTGCCCATAAACCGGAACCAAAGCTGACACGGGCGATATCAGCATCCGAAAATGTAGCAATATGATCACGGGCAAAATCAGCACCATGATCCACATAAATATAACCCGGATCAAGGCGTCCGGGGCGATCCGGCCTGTCCCCGACCAGAAACAATTCTTCTTCGATATATTCAGTAGCGTAACCCTGACGGTGCAGAAAATCCGAGGTGCTGATAGCAATATCAACAACCCCATTTTCCAGCCAGCCTTGCAAATCATGATGCAGACCCGGCCATGAATTAAGCGCTGTTTTTTTAGTGGATTGCCGCACCAGATCAACGAGCACCTGCCCATATTGCGGCCATAGATCAGGCAGGCATCCCAGATGATATATGCCGGCCATACCGGGTGGTAGCGCGGTTTCGGCCTGTGCTTGCCGCCATAATTCCAGAATGACTTCGGCATAACGTTTGAGCTTAATGCCAGATGCGGTCAGGCTGGCACCGGTTTTATTCCGCTGTACCAATTTCTGGCCTAAACTGCTTTCCAGACTTTGCAGTCGCGCTGTCACCGTGGACTGGGTCACATTAAGCTGATCTGCCGCTTTGATCAGGCTGCCGGTTTCGATAATGGCAATCAATGTTTTCAATGCGACAAGGTTCATATCTGGCTAATCCTGTAATTCGATTATTTCGATAATTATGATCATTATTATTCTATTGTCTAATAGTTAATTTTCTGGAAAGTTACAGATTGTAGTCAATCTATTATGAAACGTTAAAACGCACAGTGAATCACCCGCAAAACGCATAGTCAAAACGAATAGCTAAAACGTATAGTGAGGAAAAAATGAAATTTCAATTAGCTGTAAATCTGGAACGAATGGATGAAAGCATCCCAATGAAAGATGTTCGCGACCATACCCTACGCATGGTAAAAATGGCAGACGCGGCGGGATTTGAAATTGCATGGGCGGCCGAACATCATGCACTGGAAATGACCATTGCCCCCAATCCGTTTTCGCTATTGGTATGGTGGGGTGAAAACACCACAAATATCCGGCTGGGCTGTGCGGTGGTAAATGCGGCCTATTGGCACCCGATCAAGCTGGCTGGTGAGGCGGCGATGACCGATTTGCTAACCGATGGCCGGCTGGAATTCGGTATTGGATCAGGCGCCTATCAGCGCGAGTTTGACCGGATGATGCCGGGATTAAAGCAATCGGATTCATGGAAATATATGAATGAAATGTTGCCAGCCGTGCTTGAGTTATGGAAAGGCGATTATGAACATAACGGCGAATACTGGCAATTTCCGCTATCAACCTCTGTGCCAAAACCAGTGCAAGACCCGCATCCACCGTTATGGGTCGCGGCACGATCACCGATTACTTATGATTATGCCATCCAGAATAATTGCAATGTCATGTGCTGGCCACTGACACGCGATTTTTCCGAAGCAGAGCTATATAAGCAACGTCTGGATGAGGCGATGGAAAAATTCCCGCAAGCCCGACGGCCTGAATTTGCGTTGATGCGGCACGCGGCTGTTTATGAAACAGAAGCAAGCCGTGATACCGCTATATCTTCTATTCAATGCGTGCTTGGACAATTTGAAAATTTGTTCCGCAATATGGGTGATGTTAAAAATGGTTTCCCTAAACAGATACCGCTCAGCGAGTTGACTAATAGGGATGAATATAACGCCGAAATGCTGGAAGAAAATCTGTTGTTCGGATCACCGGATGAAGTCATTGAAAAGCTGAAACGGTATGAAGCATTGGGCGTTGACTCGTTTATCTATTATGCCAGCATGGGCATGCCAATGGACGAACAGATTAAATCCATGGAATTATTCTGTGAGAAAGTGATGCCAGCATTTGCATAAAACATAATAGCATCGCTCATCTCTTTGCTTATTTATGTGGCCTCTTATTATTAATAATTGCTAATATAAATTAGCATTATAAAACGAATGACATATTGAGGATTTATCAATGACTGCAAGTGTTGCGACAGATGCCGCCTTACTGGATGAAATACGACAAGCTATCAGGAAAATTTGTGCCGATTATCCCGGAACATACTGGCAGGAGCTTGACCGCAACCGTGCCTATCCCACTGATTTTGTTCATGCACTAACCCAGTCCGGTTGGCTGGCCGCGCTTATACCCGAAGAATATGGCGGATCAGGGCTATCCATGGAAGCGGCTACAATTATTCTGGAAGAAATCCACGCTTGCGGATGTAACGCGGCTGCCTGTCATGCCCAGATGTATACAATGGGCACGGTGATGCGCCACGGCTCAGAAGAACAAAAGCAAAGATATCTGCCGCAAATAGCCCAAGGCAAGATGCGTCTGCAGGCATTTGGTGTGACCGAACCAAGCAGCGGCACCGATACGCTTTCGCTCAAAACAACGGCAAAAAAAACGGAAAACGGCTGGCGTATCAACGGCCAGAAAATCTGGACATCCCGCGCTGAATATTCAGACCTCATGCTTTTGCTTGCCCGTACCACGCCGCGAGATCAGGTGGAAAAACGCACAGACGGATTATCTGTTTTTTTGCTGGAAATGAAAGACCTGGTCGGCAATGGCATTACCATTCGCCCTATCCGCACCATGATTAATCACGCCACGACTGAGGTGTTTTTTGATGATGTAGATATTCCGCATGATGCGCTTATTGGTGACGAAGGTCAGGGGTTTTCCTATATTCTTTCCGGCATGAACGCCGAACGGATTCTGATCGCCGCTGAATGTATTGGTGATGCCAAATGGTTTCTTGATACGGCTAGCCGTTATGCCAATGATCGCAATATTTTTGGTGGCCCTATAGGTCGCAATCAAGGAGTTCAGTTTCCACTGGCCAAGGCCTATGCTCATATGATGGCCGCTGAATTAATGGTTCAGAAAGCTGCCCGACTATATGACAGCGCTAGCGCCCATGGCATAGAAGCCAATACCGCAAAAATGCTGGCCGCTGACGCGTCATGGGAAGCGGGTGAAGCCTGTTTGCAAACTCATGGCGGTTTCGGATTTGCCGAAGAATATGACGTGGAAAGAAAATTCCGTGAAACACGGCTTTATCAAGTCGCCCCTATTTCGACCAATTTGATCCTGTCTTTTCTAGCCGAAAAAGGGCTGGGGCTACCACGGTCATATGGAAAATAATGCGGCTTCCAAAGCGCTACATAATTGATAAATTACGGTTGGTATAGTCATGTCTCAAACGCAACATATTGACCATCAGGCGCCACATTCCAGAGCGCCATTAATAACTGGCAATATGTATTGCTTGCTGGCAGCTATGGCATGGTCATTGGGGTTTCCAGCTGGCTCAGTTTTGATGCAGTCATGGGATTTGCTAACCTTACTGGTGATCCGGTTACTGCCTAGCACGATTATTTTGCTTATCTATTGGCGGCTTACCGCCGGCCCTTTGCCGCTGGATCGGGTCATATGGAAAAAGGGATTAATCATTGGTGCCATCGGGTTTGGCTTTGGCACCGTATTATTGCTTTACGGGCAACATATTTCTAACCCTGTTACGCCGGCAATTGCCGCCGCTATGATGCCGATTATGGGTGCTATACTGGAAATTGTTCTGGATCGCCGCCGCCTGACTATTCGGCTGGCAATGGGTATCACCTGTGCCTTAATCGGCGGTTTGATGGCGGCTGGTGTCCGGTGGCATGGCTATGATGTTGGTGTCGGGTTCATATGGTGTTTGGCGGCCGTGATGATCTATGCATGGGCGACCCGCGCAACTACCGTAAATCTCAAACAGTTGAGCTCAATTGGCCAGACAACCGTTACCCTGGCTGGTGCCGGATTATTCATCAGCATTATCTGGTTGATCATGGCTTTCATTGATCCCTTGCAAATATCAATTGGTGCGATAACGGCAAATAGCCTGTTGATGCTATTTGCTTTTTCTATTTTATCAGCGGCGATATCCCAACCATTATGGATAGCCGGTGCAGGCAAGCTAGGTGTTGCCATAGCGTCATTTCATCTGAATGCCGTGCCAGTCTATGTTATGGCTATCATGGTATATGGATTTCATGGGCAATGGGACAGCATGCGGTTAATCGGGGCGGTCATTGTGGGGTTAGGCGTGATCATTGCCCAGACCGAACCTGTACGGCATAGGATGGTATAGAACGGCATAAATCATATGCTATGCGGTTATCACGCCATCAGCCTGTTTTAATGCCTTAATATGCTTTGATCCGGTCAGGAACATGGCGACCTTAATCTGTTGTTTCCAGATACCCAGAACATCATTCAACCGATCCGGTGAAAGTTTACCATCTGCCAGTTCAACCGCCTTGATAAACGGCCCAGCGGCGGCGGCAATATCAGCACCCAGCCATAAACATCTGGCGACATCCAGCCCATGCCGCACCCCACCAGAGCCAATTAACTGAATATCATGAACCGCGTTATGTGCATCCTGTAATGCCGAACAGGTCGGGATACCCCAATCCATGAACGGTTCCATGATGTCCTGCCGCGTCTGATCCGTGCGGCTATTTTCAATGCGTGTCCAGTTAG
>JAHEII010000085.1 GCA_024639485.1 Alphaproteobacteria bacterium | reverse complement strand
GACGGGGTGGTGACGCTGGGTGCATGGCGCGAAGGTGATGTTGTCGGGAAAAATGATCTGATTGCCGAACAGGATACGGCAAAAATAGCCATGGCACTTGACCGGTTATTGTTGCAACAAACCGAAACAGAACAGCTGATCCGGCAAATCCGAACAGCGCTTGATTTTGAGCGCGCCCTGCTTGATCTGGCCATAGAACAGACCATTCTACAAAAAGCCAGACGTGACCGGCTCACCGAATTAGCAGCAGAAAATGTGATCCCGAAAGATCGTCTGGATGAAGCATTGCGAACATATCTGCAATCAAGACAGGCCGAAATACAGGCACAGAAAACACTGGCCAAACTGGAAAGTGATCTGGTGCAAACGCAAATTAAATCAGAACTGATTGCGGTTGAGATTGCAGATGCCAGAGCAGATATTCAATCTGCCCGCCTGATCGCGCCAGCGTCCGGCCAATTGGCCAGCATGACGGCGATTGATACCGGTTATTTTCGCCAAGGGGAGATGATTGCCCAGCTTCGTTCCCCAGAAAGTTATGAAATAGAAGTCGATGTTCCGGTTGCCTTGCTGGGGTTTTTGCGGCAAATCAAAACCATATCAGGTTCCGATGCCACCGGCGCAGACCTAACCGCCAGCTTCCGGAGCGAAATACCACAAGAAAACCAGAAAACAGGTACGCGTCCAGTCCGGTTTACTATCATATCTGATCTTACGCCGGCAATGATGGCAGATCAGGCACGGGTACGGCTGAATATTCCGGTATCAGATCAACAGCCAGTGATAACAATACCATCAGATGCCATTATTCCATATGCGGACGGGGTTTATGTATTTGTTGTTACCGAAGATCAGGTGTTTCGGCGCAATATCACGATAGGCACAACGGTGGCTGATAGAATTGTCGTCACAGACGGATTAACCGCAGGCGAGCAGATTGTTACAAAAGGCAATGAAGGGTTGCGTGATGGCATGACTGTCACCATTGTTGAGCCTATTGTTGAGCCGCAATAATGTCACATTTGATCCGGCTTTCAATCAATAATCTGACAGCGGTTATGGCCGTTATGCTGATGATTTTTCTGTTTGGGCTATCGGCATTACAGCAAGTTCCCATTCAGCTAACGCCAGATATTGAACGGCCGGTATTGCAAGTGCGGGTCAGCTGGCCCGGCGCGTCACCAGTCGATGTTGACAGAGAGATTATTAATCGGCTGGAAAGGGATTTAGGATCATTAAGCGGAATTGAAAAAATTGTTTCCAGATCATATTCGGGTCAGGCCAGAATGACCATCACCTATTCGGTCAATCAGGATATGGACAAAGCACTTACCCTGTTGCTGGCCGAATTATCAGGAATTACCGGATTGCCGGATGAAGCTAAAAGCCCGGTTGTCCGAACGTCCAATTCCGATGATTCCCCGATTGCCCGATTAGCACTGACCGCATCAACCGAAGATGTTGCCCCTCAGAATGCTGCTGATCTGGATGCCCTGGGGCGGTTTCTAACCACCAATATCATGGACCCGCTGGCACGCGTGGAAGGCGTGTCGGATGTATTTAAATATGGCGGCAATGAATTGGAAATGCGCGTTATTATCGACCCTGAAAAACTGGCTTTATACCGGCTTGATATTGCGTCAGTGATCAATGCCCTGCGGTCGGCTACCACACAAGTCAGTGTCGGCAATATCGAGGCCGGAAAAAGAGATTATACGGTTCGTGTAACCTCACCCTCATTCACGCTGGAAGAAGCGGGATATATTGTTGTTCGGGCTGATCAGGCCGATAACGGGAATATTATTCCGGTTCGGCTGTCTGATATTGCCCGTTTTGAGATCAGGCCGGAACAAGCAAGCAGCTTCCGCCGGTTAAACGGGGAAAACGCAATCATCATTAATTTGACGCGCGAGCAGGGCACTAATGTTGTTGAAACAATGGGTCGGATCAAGCAGAGGATTACCGAGCTGAATACCGGCACGCTTAAACAGATGGGGCTTGAGTTGCGCGTTATATATGATGAGACGGTATATATCTCATCAGCCATATCACTGGTTCAGCAGAATATTTATATTGGTGGGGCTCTGGCTATCGGGGTTCTGCTATTATTCATGCGGAGCTTTCTGCCAACGCTGATTGTTTTTTGCGCTATTCCTATTTCTGTGGTGGGAACATTTGTTGCGATTTCGGCATTAGGGCTGTCTATCAATGTCATATCGCTGGCCGGATTAGCGTTTGCGGTTGGCATGGTGGTTGATGCGTCTATTGTCAGTCTGGAAAATATTTTCCGCTTGCGGCAATCCGGGCTAGACGCAAAACAGGCGGCTTATGATGGCGCCAGACAGGTATGGGCGCCAATACTGGGTTCTGCTGTAACGACGGTGGTTGTGTTCCTGCCTATCATTATCCTGCAATTACCAGTGGGGCAATTGTTCCGTGATATTGGTGTTGCCATATCTGTGGCGGTGTTAATTTCGGTGCTGGTATCGGTGACGGTTATTCCGGCTTTATCATCTGTCTTGCTCCGACGGCAAAGTTATAAAGCAGATACCCTGATTTCCATACCTGTGATTGATGGTATCGGGCGGCGGTTCAAGGCGGTGGTTCTGCGGCATGCGGATGCCATGCTTAAAGCGCCGCGCCGTGGGATTGTTCTGATTGGTGTAGTCTTTATGATCATTATTGGCGGCATTATGTTGATGATGCCAAAGCTGGATTATCTGCCTGATGGCAATGCCAATTTCATTTTCGGGCGGATTTCGGTACCGCCGGGATATTCGGTTGATGAAACCCTGACGATTGCAAGCGCGATGGAAAAAGGCGCGCGGCCATTATGGGAAGCTGATCCGGCAGATACCGATAAGCCAGCCATTGAACGGTTTTTCTTTGTTGCCTATGGTGGTGGGGCGTTTGCAGGCGGTTCAACCGTTGATAGCAATCGCGTCAATGAGCTACGGCCTGTTCTGATGCAACCAATACGGAATATTCCGGGGGCATCGGTTTTTGTTAGCCAGTCATCGCTATTCGGTCGGTCGGTCGGCGGCTCACGTTCTATTGAGATTCATGTTCTGGGCAATAGCCTTGCCGATATTGAACCGGTTATTATTGAGCTGAATCAGCGACTATCAGCGGCATTCCCACGTGGTGACGGCAATCAGGTCAGGGTTGTTCCCAGTTTGAATAATAACGCGGCACAGATCACCATCACCCCCGATGTTCTGGCGTTATCGCGGTTAGGGATTTCGATTAGGGATTTTGCCAGTTATGTGGATGTGTTCAATGATGGTTATGTGGTTAGCCAAATTCCCTATGCCGGTGATTTGCTTGATCTTCATATTATCGGCGCACAAGCAGGTGAGCTATCCATTGATCAGCTAAAGGCCATGCCGATTGTTGCAAAGGACGGTTCTATTGTTCAGTTATCGCAACTGGCCAAGGTTGATTTTACCACCGCCCCCGAAGAAATCCGGCGGCTTGGTGGACGGCTGGTTATGTCACTTGTTTTGCGCCCCACAGAAACGCTTTCGCTCGAAGACAGTATACTGATCATTGAGAATGATATTGTCCCAGCGATGCAGGCCTATTTGAATGCTGGCACCAATATTGATATTTCCGGTGCAGCCAGTGAATTATCCCAAACATGGCAGGCGATGCAGGCGAATGTGGTGCTGGCTGTTTTCATGATTTATCTGGTCATGACTATTCTGTTAAGAAGCTTTGTCATGCCGGTTATTATTCTGATGGTTGTTCCGGTTTCTGCGATTGGCGGGTTAATCGGGCTGGCCATTTTGAATCTGTTTATCAGCCAACCGCTGGATATGCTGACCATGCTGGGATTTATTATTCTGTCGGGGATTGTTGTTAACAACGCTATTCTGATGGTGGAACAGACATCTCTGCATTATCACGAAGACAAAATGTCGATAGATGCCGCTATTATGGAAGCCACGCAAAACCGTATTCGGCCAATTTTCATGTCCACCATGACATCATTATTCGGGTTATTGCCGCTGGTTATTTTTCCGGGGGCAGGCTCAGAGCTATATCGGGGGATTGGCGTTGTTGTGTTTGGCGGTTTAAGCCTGTCCACGATTACAACGCTGTTCTATGTCCCGATATTGCTGTCGGTTTTTCGCCGCTTTATTGAAAATAACAAACGGTAATATGGCCAGTTTAGGCGGCCATATGATGTGGTTATTTTATGCAGACACTTTATCAAGCGTGTCTTTGAAATCGGCAATAGTCCGGTCAATATTCATCAGCTTATCCAGCCCGAATAATCCGATCCGGAATGTTTTAAACGCATCGGACTCACCACATTCCAGCGGTACACCTGCCGCGATTTGCACGCCCTGTGCCGCGAATGCCGCGCCGTTTTTGATATCATCCCTGTCGGTATGGGAAACGATCACGGTTGGCGATTGGAACGCTTTAGCGGCCAGTGATTTATAGCCGTAGCTTTCCACGACTTGCCGTAATTTTGTGCCCAGCTCGATTTGCGCGGCTTTTGCTTTATCAAAACCGAAAGCCTTCATTTCCAGCATGGCATCATAAAACTGGGATAGCCCATCGGTTGGCATGGTCGCGTGATAGGCATGGCCGCCATCCAGATAGGCTTTCATGATCTGATGCCATTTTTTCAAATCAAGCACAAAGCTATCGGATTCGGTTTCTTCCAGCCGCGCGCATGCTCGATCAGAAAGCATGACAACGCCCGCGCATGGGGTTGATGTCCAGCCTTTTTGCGGGGCGGTAATCAATACATCAACACCGGTGGCTTTCATATCCACCCATAACGCGCCGGACGCGACACAATCCAGCACGAATATGGCGCCAACGTCATGAGCGGCATCAGCAATCTGTTTGAGATACGCATCAGGCATCAGAATCCCGGCAGAGGTTTCAACATGTGGTGAAACAACCACGCGCGGCGATTCTGATTTGATCCGCGCGCAGATATCATCAATCGGGGTTGGGCTGAATTGTTGATCCTTGGCATCGGAATCCGGCTGTGCCATGATAATATCAGCATGTTTCGGGGTAACGCCCTGATTAAAAATCTGTGTCCAGCGATAGCTGAACCAGCCATTACGGATGACCAGCACATTTTCATTTCGGGCAAATTGACGTGCCACGGATTCCATCGCATAGCTACCGCCGCCGGGGATCAACGCGCATGTTCTGGCGCCATATACCTCGGTCAGCCCATCATGCAACCCGCGCATAACTTCTTGAAACGGAACAGACATGGAATTCAATGATCTGTCGGTGAAAACAACGGAATATTCGCGCAAAACCGATTGCCGTGATGATGAAAATTGTGCGTCCATAATGTTATCCTTTTCGTTGCGTATTATTAATGAATCCATTGAATAAATACAAAATCCAGTATCACTGGTTGCTTTGTTAGATGACAATAAACTCAGGATTAATTCATTAAATATGGTTTTTTACAAAACTATCAAGAGCCGCCACAGCCAATAACCAGAGATACAGCATAAGAAATGCGCGGCTAATGTGCATTTTCGTTATGGATTATGACCATATTGAACCGCCAAACCAATACCACATTGGGGGTAATGTGTATCTGGCCAAGTGGATAAGGGTTTATGAGGTTATTGGCGCGCCCGGAGAGCGGGTTATCCATTGTGTTCGCCTGTATTTCCCTCAGATTCTCTCACCTGTGAACCTGTTTTGCAACCCACAATGTATCACCGTTTGTATCCCCATTGGCTCCATTGGGCTCCCCCAAAGGGGTTGCGCAACAAGTTAGCCGCGAACCCTGCTG
>JAHEII010000055.1 GCA_024639485.1 Alphaproteobacteria bacterium | reverse complement strand
TTTAGTGGTGTGACCAAGAAAAATTATATGGAAAATCCCGGTATTCATCGCACAATGATGGGGGATGGTCTGGCAACATCTGCGGCTGGTATGCTTGGTGGCCCACCTAATACCACCTATTCTGAGGTGACAGGCGTTGTTACCTTAACCAAAGTCTTTAATCCGGGCGTGATGACATGGGCGGCAATCTTTGCCATTCTTCTTGCCTTTGTTGGCAAACTTGGTGGTGTACTTGTTTCTATTCCCATGCCTGTCATGGGCGGAGTAATGGTGCTTCTGTTCGGACTGATCACAACCGTTGGGATTTCTGTTCTTATAAAAGATCAGATTGACGTTTCTAATCCCAGAAACATGTCCATTATGGCAATTATACTTGTAGTTGGCGTGGGCGGCCTTATCGTTCCTGTTGGTGGTGGTATGACGCTTGCCGGAATTGGTCTGGCTGGAATTCTTGGCGTTATCCTCAATTTGATCCTGCCAGAACATCAGGATGATTAAATCCTGACCGAGAACCTGTTAACCCCTTTCTGTCATATGGCTATCACATGATGGGAAGGGGTGTTTTTATGCCTGTTTAGCCTGTTCTGTGATCTGGCTTAGGCTCATGGCTGGCGTAATCGATTCCGGATCAATGCGAATATGAATCAGAACAGGTCTGTCTGCGGTTAGGGCGGCTGTCATGGCATCTGGAAATGCCGCATCATGATCAACATAATAAGCAATACATCCCATGGATTCTGCCAGTTTGACAAAATCCGGATTTACCAGACTGGTTAATTGCCCCCGACCGGGAAAATGACGTTCCTGATGCATCCGGATAGTGCCATACATGCCATTATCAATGACACATATGATAGGCTTTGCGCCGGATTGATATGCGGTTGCCAGCTCTGGCATGGTCATTTGAAAACAGCCGTCACCAGCAAAAGCAATAACCGGTCTGTCCGGATAACGTAGGGATGCCGCAACCGCCGCCGGTATGCCATAACCCATTGACCCGGATGTTGGCGCTAATTGTGAGCCACTATCACGAAAATAATAAAACCGGTGAAGCCATGTAGCGTAATTGCCAGCACCATTTGTCATAATAGATTCCGGCGGCAGATGATCACGCATCCATGTGACCACTTTGCTCATATTCACTTGTCCCGGTTGTTCAGGAATAGGTGCTGTCCAGTCCAGAAAATCCGTATGCGCGGCATTGATACGCCGAGTTTCAGCCACTATATCCAGACGGGCTAATAATCCGTCAATAACAGCGTCCTCGATACTGGCTATGGACAGGTTAGGGGTGTAAACGCGCCCAAGTTCATTATGATCACGGTGAATATGCACAAAACGCATTTGCGGATGCGGAATATCAAATAAGCTATAACTTTGTGAGGGTATCTCGCTCATCCGGCCGCCAAGCAGAATCACCAGATCACTGTCCTTGATGCGTGATAAAATGGCGGGATTGCATCCAAGCCCCAGATCACCAGCATAAGCCGGACTAAGATTATTCATGAGCCGTTGCCGGCGAAAGGAGCAAATCACCGGAATATCAGCCGTGATAGCCAGCTTTTCAAGCGATGTAATAGCATCATCTGACCAGCATGAACCGCCGGCAATAATGACCGGTGATTGTGCGGCTTTTATCATATTAGCCAGTTGATCCAGTGCGGCTTCATCAGGCATTGGTTTTTCTATGATCACCGGCGATAAAGAAGAATGATGAACAGGATCATAGAGCATATCTTCGGGAAGACTGATCACAACAGGGCCGGGGCGGCCTTCTTGTGCGGTTTTCCATGCCTTAACCATCAAGGCAGGCAATTGATCAGCGTCATCAATTTCAATCACCAGTTTTGCCATACCGCCAAAAAAAGCCTGATAGTCAACTTCTTGAAATGCATCACGGCCTTTCATGTCGCGGGCGATCTGGCCGACTAATAGCACCATTGGCGTGGAATCCTGTTGCGCCACATGCACCCCTGATGAGGCATTGCTTGCGCCGGGGCCGCGTGTAACCAGCGCCACACCGGGGCGTTTTGTCATCTTACCATCGGCTTCTGCCATCATAGCGGCGCCGCCTTCGTGACGGGTTAGCACGGTATTTATGGCTGAATCTTGAAGCGCATCAAGAACCGGCAGGAAACTTTCACCCGGAACACAAAATAGCCGGTCAACGCCAAATCTTTCCAGAATATCAACAATGACTTGCCCGGCTGTTTTTGTAGGGGCGGTTTTTGTGGTGACAATATTAGTCATAACAATCCTTTTTTTATGGTTCTCAATCCTATTGTTGACGGATCAGCTATTCTGCTTCAAGGAAAAAACCGTTGCATCAAGATTTTTTGCATCTGCCGGATCATGGGTCACCATTAATGCGGTTAACCCATCACGAGCAACCATTTGCTTTACCTGATCCAGACAATCTGCTTTTGTTTCAGGGTCAAGCGCGCTAAATGGCTCATCAAGTAACAAAAGCGACCGCTTGGATGACTGATCAGATGGCGATATGCGTGACCGAACTAATGCTCTAGCCAACGCTACTCTTTGTTGTTGGCCACCAGAAAGCGTGCTAATCATCCGCTTATTCATCCCCTGAATACCCAGATCAGACACGCTTTGTTCAATCATTTCGCGGCTGTCGGTGCTATTGCGGATATTGGCGGCAAGCCCAATTGCGATATTTGTCCAGACATCCAGATGCGGAAACAGATTATCATTCTGAAACAGCATGGATACTGGTCTTTCGGCTGGCAATAACCCACATATGGATTGCCCTTGCCATAAAATATCACCGCTAAGGGGGGTGAGAAATCCGGCAATCAAATGCAACAAGGTGGATTTACCAATACCTGACATGCCCTCAATCACCGTAATGCTTTGTGCCTTAACCGTTAAATCAAAGCACAAGGTATTGCTGGCTATCGGGGCAGGGGCATAACTGAATGTAACATCCTTAATTTCCAGCATATCGTTATCCTGCTTTATGATGTGATATCATATGAGTTGCGGCCATGCTTGGTGCGCGTGATAGCAAATGGCCAATTAATGATCCCATAAAAAACACCATAATAGTAACCCCCATTAACAACACAGCGGTAGCGGATGCTTCGTCAGTCCGGTATCGCCCTGCCTGTTCATATAAAAGCCAAGGCAGCGTTTTGAAATCACTGCTTGAAAATAGCGCAATAACCCCCAGATCACCCATAGACATCGCCGCAACCATGCCAAAAATCAGCCCGATATCCCGACCCATAACAGGCATGATCAAAAATCGAAGGCTAGTTCGTCTATTCATGCCGTAAGCAAGCCGTAAATGCTGATCCTGCTGTCGTGACAATACCCATTTACCAGATATCAACCGGTAAGATACAGGCAACCCCATCAGGATATTAGCGGTAAGCACCAGATATGGCGCAATAGCAAAGATATCAGCATATGATCGAAGCAGAATAAACATGGCTGTTCCCATCACAATAGACGGTATAACCAGTGTTATCATAACGCTGGATTCTAGCAATAGTCTGGCCACAACCTGCCATCGGGTAGGGCTGTTGATCAAACCAAGCTGATATCGCGTTTCGGCAAGCATCATGGCTAAAATAGAAACACAACATGCCGTGGTGAGGGCAATCAACAGGCTGTTTTGCAACGCCTGCCAGAATACCGGTTCGGCCAACACTATAAACAGGTCGCCGGTTAAGCCTCTAAAAAACAATGCTATGATTGGCAAAATTAATAAGCTAAATAAAAAAATAACACAAATAATATCTATTATTTTTAATAGGTTATAGCGCGAAGATAAAATATGAATGGAAGGTGGTTTTATGCCGGTTACGGCTTGCGGCATTGTTTGACGTAACATGGGGTGACATAACATGATCAATAGCATAATCACCGCAACAGCAATCTGCATCATGGTGAGCAAGACCGCCAGATGAAAATCATATGCGATACGGATAGCGGCATAAATCTCCACTTCCAGCGTTGTCACAGCAGGCCCGCCACCCAGCATTAACACTAGTGAGAAAGAGCTAAAGCAAAACAGAAATACCAGCACCATCATGGGTGTTATCATCGCCCTGATCGCTGGCCATTCAATATAGCGGAATTGATCACGCGGGGTCATGCCTGTCATTCTGGCCAGCCGCCAGTGGTTTTCGGGAACAGACAGGATACGCGGCAAAAAGATACGGATCATAAGTGGTGCATTAAAAAATATATGCGCCAGCACCACCGCCTTTAATCCGAAAAATGATGGCAATTCCAGCAAAGGCAAGGGGGTCATATCGCTTATAGCTATCAACATGCTGTTAATGACGCCCTGCCGCCCCCAAACCGCCAATAAGCCGCTAGCCGCTACCGTTGTTGGAATAACAAATGCCAATCCTGTCATTAGCCGTAAAAAAGCCATACCAAACCAGTGATAGCGCCGTGCCATGACTATACTTACCGGAACAGCCACCATAACCGATCCAATGGTGGACAATGCCGCCTGAAGCAAAGCCGATTGCAAGGCAAAGCCAATTCGCGCATCCGATGTTAACAACTCATAAAATGATTGCGGCGCATCAAGCGGTGCGGCGGCTTGTAACAATGCGGTAAACGCAAGAACAAATCCACCACATAACGCCCCAACAATAACCAGACCAGATAAAGGCAGAAACCGGAAGCCGTGGGCATAATGATATATGTAACTATGATTAGCCATTATTCAGCTTTCTGCTTCTCCGCCTGATCTGGTCTGTTTTATCCGGATATCTTACTGGCTAAGTGCCATTACCCATTCTTTGAGCCAGTTTTCCTGATTTCTGGCAACGGTATCATCGGCTAGCAACAGACCGGATGGCTTATTATTGATCTCAAAACCTTCTGGTAATGCGACCTGTTTTGCCGCCGGATACATCCAGTTGGTTGTTGGAATAATATCCTGTGTCGCATCAGATAGCAGAAAATCAAGAAATGATTGCGCCAATTCCGGCTGATCCGTTGAAGCCAGCATAGCCGCTACCTCAATTTGCATATAATGACCTTCGCTAAAGTTGGCATATTGATATTGCGTCTGGCTTTCTGCCACACGGTGATAAGCAGGTGAGGTGGTATAGGACAATACCATATCCGCCTCACCATCCAGAAACAGACCATATGCTTCTGACCAGCCTTTAGTAACGGTTACAATCTTGGGGGATAGCGCCTCCCATTGTGCGGCCGCCTGATCACCATAAAGCGTTTTCAGCCATAACATTAACCCGAAACCGGGGGTTGAGGTGCGCGGGTCCTGTATAACAATCCGCAAATCCTGATCTGCTGCAATTAAATCAGCCATTGATGCGGGAACATCAGACAGTTTGGTATCATCATAGATAAAGGCGAAAAAACCCCAGTCAAAAGGCACAAAATGCTGATCATCCCATGTACCTGCGACATCTGGCAGATCAAGCCGTTTCGATAGGTCCGTTAACCCGTGGGGGGCTAATAATCCTGTCTGTCTGGCTATATCTGATTGAGATGTATCAAGGCCGAGAATGACATCCGCTTTGCTGTTACTGCCTTCCAGTCTGATCCGGCCAAGGATACCAAGCGAGGAATCAAGCCCAACAAATGTCAGCACACAATTGCATGTCTGCTCAAAACCAGATTTGATTTGTGGCCCCGGTCCCCAATCAGCGGCAAAACTGTCATAAGTATATACCGTTAATTCCGGTTTATGATCATCAGCCAGAGCAGGGCTCACCAGAATAAAGAGTGATAGCAGGGAAATGGCCTTCAATGATAATTTATATTTTGTTTTCAACATAATATCCTCCAAAGTTAAAAAACAATGTCAGGATACTAACGAAAGCGAAGAGATTGCTATTATGCGTTAATAGCGAGACTCTTTCCTTCGCCAGCATTACCTGGTTCAG
>JAHEII010000053.1 GCA_024639485.1 Alphaproteobacteria bacterium | reverse complement strand
GGTGCCAATGAAGCGGTGCCGGAAATCAGGTCGGTTTCCGGTGTAGATGGGGAAGCTACGCTATTCATAATCGCAACTTTGCGGTTTTGTCGGTGCAAGTCAACACTTTCTGCTTTGGTATTGTGCGGTTTTTTGTCAATATTGAAAGTGATGAAACATTTGCTTGCCATAACTGACCCCATCCGGCTGACTTATATCGAATCCCTGCTGAAATCCGCAGGCGTGATATTTGTTGTTCAGGATAGACATATTTCTGATCTGATGGCCGGATCAAATACGCTGTTCCCCATGCGGGTCATGGTGGCAGAGGATCATATGGCACAGGCGTGGCGTGTGCTGACCGATGCCGGACAATATTATGATGACTGATATATCAACGACTCGTGACCGCTGGCATAATGGTCAGCTCTGGTTGACGCAACCGGCGGATGGGTTTCGGGCAACCAGTGATGCCATCATGCTGGCCGCCGCCATTCCGGAACAATCACGGCATGTGCTGGAACTTGGCGTTGGGGCGGGCGCGGTGATGATGATCATGGCGCATCGCTTACCTGCCGCCATATTCACCGGCATTGATGCCGATTCCCGTATGTTGAAACTATGTGCGGTTAACGCGGCAGATAATGATTTTGCCGGGCGCATATCGCTTCGTGAAACGGATATTGCTTTAGCAGAATGTCAACCGGAATGGGATCATGTGGTGATGAACCCGCCATTCAACGATCCGCAATCCTCGCTTTCCCCCAGTCCACAGAAACGGCAATCCATGGCGGCTGATTTTGCCTTGCCGTGGATTGCTTGCGCCAGCTCTGCTCTGATGCGGCGGGGCGGGCTCACCATGATTTGCCGCGCGGATCAACTGGATCAAATGATCATGACATTATCAGCGCATGATTTTGGTGAATATGTTGTCCGGCCTATCTATTCGCGGCTGGATAAACCGGCTATTCGTGTGCTTATCCGTGCCAGAAAAGGTATGGCCGGTGCCATGACATTATTGCCGCCATTGCTGATAGATAGTGATGAATATCATGCGCTTTCAGACGGTGCCAGTATCGCGCTCAATCAACCGGGGCGGAATTACGCCGTGCCAATATCGAAATCAGGGGTTTAATGCTTTTTTACGCATCTGAAACTGGCAGATGGCTTGCTATTCGGTGCCGCAAAGGGTAGATAGATAAGGTCATGATTAAGGCTATAACATCACTATTTTCATCTTCGCGCCCTGTTGTGCCGGTTATCCCTTTGAACGGATTAATTGCGGCCTCATCCGGGGCTGGTTTGCGCCGCTCAGGGCTTAATCTGATCGGCTTGTCAAAATTGCTGGATAAGGCATTTACCACCAAACGCGCGGCGGCGGTGGCTTTGCTGATCAATTCCCCCGGCGGCTCACCGGTGCAATCGGCGATTATTGCTAGCCGTATTCGTGAACTGGCGCGCAAGAATGACGTTCCGGTGATCAGCTTTGTTGAGGATGTGGCGGCATCTGGTGGGTACTGGCTGGCCTGTGCCGGTGATCAGATTATTGCTAATCCGGCATCGATTATAGGGTCTATCGGTGTGGTGTCGGCGGGGTTCGGGTTTGATCGGGCGATTGATAAAATTGGCGTTGATCGCCGCGTTTATACCTCTGGCATCAGCAAAAGCATGCTTGATCCGTTTCGTCCGGAAAATCCGGATGATGTCACGCATCTGAAAGCTCTACAAGAAGACATTCACGCCCAGTTTATTGCCATGGTCAAATCACGGCGGGGCAGTCGCCTTAACGCCGCGGATGAGATGCTGTTTTCCGGCGCATTCTGGACTGGCCAGAAATCGCTCGAACTTGGTCTGGTTGACCGGCTGGGCGATATCCGGCCAGTGTTGCAGGAACAATTTGGTGATAAAGTCATGATCCGTCTGATGACCATGAAAAAATCACTATTCGGGATGGGCGGCGGCCAGATGGGTATTACTGCCGGTGATCAGATGGTTGATGTGGCCATATATAAACTCGAAGAACGGCTGGAAAGGATGCGATACGGGCTCTGATGTGGGGATTATTGAGTATTCAGAAATTACTTCTTCTTGCGGCAATTATTGGTGGTGTATTTGCCTTTTACCGGTTTATGGATCGCCGGAAAAAGACAAATGATACGCCAAGATCAACGCCCCGAAAAAACAGGTCTGATCGTGATGCGCTGGAAATGACATCCTGCGCGACGTGTGGAGCGTGGGTTTCTGTTGCTTGCGAACGTCCGGATTGTCCTATCGAATAAACAAATAAGATGCTTTTCGGGGCAGGATTACCATTGATAACAAAGTGGCTTTACACTATGTTGCGGCGATAGCGAAGCAGGATTTAGACATGCCCAAACAACCACTCAGTTTTCAACAGCTGATTTTAACTCTCCAGCAATATTGGGCCAATCAGGGATGCGTTATCCTACAGCCCTACGACATGGAAGTCGGGGCAGGGACATTTCATCCGGCTACAACCTTGCGGGCGTTAGGGCCTGATGATGTGTGGAACGCCGCCTATGTTCAACCATCACGCCGGCCGACGGATGGCCGCTATGGTGAAAATCCTAACCGGCTCCAGCATTATTACCAGTTTCAGGTGATCATGAAACCATCACCGGCAAACAGTCAGGAATTATATCTGGACTCGCTGAAAGCCATTGGTCTTGATCCGATGTTGCATGATATCCGTTTTGTCGAAGATGATTGGGAATCCCCCACTCTGGGCGCGGCTGGTCTGGGCTGGGAAGTCTGGTGTGATGGCATGGAAGTCACGCAATTCACCTATTTCCAACAGGTTGGCGGCATAGAATGTTCACCCGTACCAGTTGAGCTGACTTATGGGCTGGAACGGCTGGCCATGTTCATTCAGGGTGTGGAAAATGTCTATGATCTGGATTGGGACGGTGTCCCCAAAGATCAGGGCGGCAAGGTTTATGGTGATATCTTTCTGCAAGCTGAAAAAGAGTTCTCAACCTTCAATTTTGAACGTGCCAGCACTGATATATTGTTCCGGCATTTTCAAGAGGCCGAGGCCGAATGCCAGATGTTGCTTGATGGGTCGGCACCGCTGGCTTTACCCGCTTATGATCAATGTATGAAAGCAAGTCATGTGTTCAATTTACTGGATGCACGTGGTGTGATATCTGTTGCGGAACGCCAGCGTTATATTGGCAGAGTCCGGAGCCTTGCGGTTGGCTGTTGTGAGGCTTGGATGGCTTCGGGGATAGCTTCGGGGATAAATTCTGGCATCCGTGCTGATAAGGATGGGTCAGATGGCTGAGCTTTTTATAGAATGGTTTGGTGAAGAAATCCCCGCCCGCATGCAGGCACGCGCCGAAACCCATATGGCGGAAACATTAGCCGCTAAACTGGCTGAGCATAATCTGGGCGGAACATTGATCAAATCATGGTCAACGCCGCGCCGTTTAGCCGTGGCGTTTGCAGATGTTGCTGTATCACAAGCCCCGCAGTCACTCGAAAAACGGGGGCCACGCGTGGGCGCACCGGATCAGGCGCTTGACGGGTTCTTAAGCTCGGTTGGAATGACGCGCGATCAACTGGAACAACGCGATACCCCGAAAGGCCAGTTCTATTTTGCCATGATCCATCAACCGGGTCAGCAAACGGTGGATATTCTACCAGATATGATCAATGGCGTGATTGCCAATTTCCCCTGGCCGAAAAGCCAACGCTGGGGCAGGGGGCAGATGAGCTGGGTGCGGCCATTGCACCGGATTAATGTTCTGCTGGATGGGAAACCGGTGGCAGGGGGTTATGATCTGGGCGGTGGGGTTAGCATTGCTTATGGTCATATGAGCCATGGCCACCGCTTCCTTGCGCCAAAAGACATTGATCTGCAGGTCACTAATCAGGGCGATGATAAACATATTGCCGCCAGCTATGAACAGCAGATGGCTTCGCATTTTGTCATGGCTGATCGTGGCGACCGCCGCGCCGCAATTACCAAACAGCTGGATGATCTGGCCAAAGCCGCTGAACTGACATTGCTAGCGGATGATGGATTGCTGGATGAGGTCAGCGGTCTGGTGGAATGGCCACATGCCATCATGGGGCAGATTGATGATGATTATATGACCTTGCCCAAGGATATCCTGGTGCTGACAATGCGAAGCCATCAGAAATATTTTGCACTAACCCATGCTGACGGCCGTCTGGCACCGGCCTTTATTACTATTAGCAATATGCAGGGGGATAAAACCCGTGATGCCATGATCCGAAAAGGCAATGAACGGGTATTGCGGGCAAGATTGAGTGATGCGCGGTTCTTATGGGATCAGGATCGCGGTATATCGCTTGCTGATCATGCGGAACGGTTAGGGTCGATTGCCTATTTTGATGGATTGGGTTCCATGCAGGATAGGGTGGAACGGATGCAGGCGATTGCCAAAAAACTGGCAAAGCATGTTGATGATATTGATGGCGTGTTGCTGGACAAGGCAACACAGTTGGCAAAAGCGGATTTAGTCACCGGAACCGTGGGGGAGTTTCCGGAATTGCAAGGCATTATGGGCGGCCATCTGGCGCGTGCCGAAGACATTCCGTCCGACATAGCACAGGCGATTGCCGATCATTATAAACCGGTTGGTGGCGGTGATACGATCCCGTCCACGCGCACCGGACAGGCATTGGCATTAGCAGATAAGCTGGATATGCTAACCAGCTTTTTCGGGATTGGCAAAAAACCAACAGGTTCAGGTGATCCGTTTGGTTTGCGCCGCGCCGCGCTTGGGGTCATCCGTATTCTTGACGAAGCCGCCATTGATCTTGATCTGACACCATTTCTGGGGGCGGCAACAGATGCCTTATTGCCATTCATGGCTGACCGATTGCATGTGTATTGCCGCGATCGGGGATTGCGTTATGACGCGGTGCGTGCCGTCATGCAACCGGAACAACTCAGCCAGTTTAATGTTCTGGCTATTATCAGCCGTATCAAAACGCTAGATCAATTTTTAAGCCATACCAACGGCCAGACATTCATGCCGGCGTGGCGGCGGGTACATTCTATTCTGGAATCCGAAAAGCCTAAAACCAAAACAACAGCTGATACCTATGGCGCGGTTGATGCCAGCCAATTTACTGATCCGGCCGAAGCTGCATTATATGATGCTGTTAGCGCTATGAAGCCGGATTCTGATGATGCCAGCCTATTGGCAGAAATGGCTAATCTGGCGCCATTGATCAACGCATTTTTTGAAGCGGTAAAGGTGAATGACGATGATCAGAATATTCGCCAGAACCGGCTGAATCTATTAGGACAGATTAATAACCGTATCAGAGCATTAGCAGATTTGTCAGAAATCGAAGGCTAATTTTTATAAGAGGAACATCACATGGAGCAATGGGTTTATAGTTTTGGGCAGACTCTGACCGAGGGCTCAGCCAGTGATCGCAATGTTCTTGGTGGCAAGGGTGCTAATCTGGCTGAGATGAGTGGCATCGGGCTTCCTGTTCCGCCCGGCTTTACGCTGTCGACCGCGGTATGTAACCATTTTTATGACAATGACCGCCATTATCCGGATGCACTAAAAGATCAGGTGAATACCGCGATTAAACGGCTGGAAGACGAAACTGGTGCTATTTTTGCCGGTGCTGATAATCCGCTTCTGCTGTCTGTTCGGTCAGGGGCGCGGGCATCCATGCCGGGGATGATGGACACGGTGCTAAATCTTGGGCTCAATCGTGACACCGTGGCAGGGCTGGCAAAACGGTCAGGCGAAAAACGTTTTGCGTGGGATTCCTATCGCCGCTTTATTCAGATGTATGGCGATGTCGTGCTAAACGTGGATCATGGTCTGTTCGAAGACGCGCTCGAAGACCTTAAGGCAGAATTGAATGTTACCGAAGACACTGACCTTGACGGCAACGCGTGTGAAACACTGGTATCTACCTATCTTGATATCGTCCGCGAAGAAGCCGGCATTGATTTCCCCGAAGACCCGCATGAAC
>JAHEII010000044.1 GCA_024639485.1 Alphaproteobacteria bacterium | reverse complement strand
CACCATCATGATGCTTGGCCGTTCGCCGGTGCCTATCCACACCCATAGCGGCCCCATAATGCTTTCGGTCAGCATGATCAGCCCAACGGTGGTCGCCGAGGTATAGCGCGGTGCTACCATCAGCGCGAAAAACGCCATTGGCAGAACCAGTATGCCCATGGTCAGCAAGGCCAGCATCTGATGCGTTTCTGCTGGCAATACCGGAACCGTATTGCCCAGCAATAGCCACGCCACCCCCACAGTCATCATATTGGCCGTGCCAGTGGACAGCATGGTCGGCAATTCCGAATAGCGGCGTTTTAGCACCATGGCAAAGCCTAATCCGGCCGCCGTGAAAATCCCCAAACAGCCACCGATAATCGGGCTACCGGTGGGGGCGCCTATCGCCTCATGCCCGCTGGTCACCACAATGACAATCCCGATACCGCAAAACAGCACTGTCAACCATGTCTGGATAGATGGCTTTTCCCCCAGCATCGGAATAGAAAACAGCACCGTAAATATCGGCATGGTGGCCAGCGCCGTCAACATGACGGTTGCCGAAGTCATGGTGATACCAATGGCAAAGGTTATGGCGTCAACCGTAAACACCCCGATCAGTAATAATCCCACCGGCGATAACGCCACGCGGATATCCTGACGCAAGCGGCGGGCGGCAAAGATCAGCCATAGCACCATCAATGTGCCGCCCATCAACAATCCGCGCCAGAATAATAGCGACATGCCTTCCAGTCCGGTGATGCGGATCAATAACGCATCCGGTGCCAGCAAAATTACGCCAAACCACGCAATCAGCGCCCCGTTAGGTACGGATTTCACCAGAATATTCGGGGCAGCAGTAACCGTCATGATATGTTCCTTTTATAAATTAGATTATTATAAATTACCGGCTTTATTGCTTCACCAGATCACGCATAATAGGCAGGCCGTCATTCGCCGCCGCATCCGCGTGCCAGACCCCACGGCAAATCGCCCGTGTCATACATAACGCCGCCGCATGCCCCAGCATAGCCAGATCATATCCATCACATGGCCGTTGATGCTGGCCGGTGGACACGGCAAAGATCAGATCACCATCCAGCGGTGTATGGGATGGTTGCACCGCCCGTGCTATGCCGTCATGGGCGGCGGTGGCAAGTCGTGTCAGGCTAGCTTTATCCAGCGCTAAATCGGTGGCTATGATACCGATAACCGTGTTGCTGTTCTGATGCGGATGATGTTTTGTTACTACGGCAAGCGGATCATGATGTGGTGCAACGCCCAGATCGCCATATTCGCCGTTTATTTCAGCAATGCCGCCCCAGAACCGGTTGCTGGTCGGGCAATGGACACTGCCCATGGGGTTTGCCGCCACCAGCGCGCCTATTGTTACATCATTATCACAGACCAGCGAGGCCGAACCCAGCCCGCCTTTAACCGTGGCGGTGGTCGCGCCTGTTCCAGCGCCTTGCGTGCCTAATTTAAAATCCGTTTGTGCCACGTCATAGGCATGCTGGCCTAATGCGGCATAGGGGTTTTCTGACCATGATTTATCGCCGCCATTAAGCAAATCAAACAGAATTGCCGCCGGAACAATCGGTACGGTTTGATCCCCAACCGCAAAACCGCGTCCGGATTGATGAAGCCGTGCCATCACCCCCGATGCCGCGTCAAGCCCATGGGCTGAGCCGCCGGATAGCACCAGCGCATCAATCATCTGTACCATTTTATCAGGTGCCAGCAGATCGGTTTCCCGCGTGCCGGGCGCACCCCCCATGACATGCATGGCGGCGGTAAATGGCTGATCAGCGGTTAGCACGGTAACGCCGGATTTCAATCGGGCATCGCTGGCATGGCCTACGCGCAATCCATCAATATCGGTGATCAGGTTTTGCCGGCCGGTTGATTTCAATGTCATCATGACTATGCGCTATCCTGTTCTGATCTGATCGGGGATGGCATCCAGCAACGCCCGTGTTGCCGCGTGTTGCGGATTCTGGAATATGGCATCGGTTTCACCCATCTCAACACATTGGCCGTGTTCTAATACCATCACACGATGACAGATGGCGCGGATGACAGCAAGATCATGACTGATAAAAATCACAGACAAGTTGCGTTCAGCAACCAGATCAGTGATCAGCGCCAGAATCTGCTGGCGGATCAGGGTATCCAGACTGGATGTAGGCTCATCAAACAGAATCACATCAGGCGTTGTAATCAATGCTCTGGCAATGGCGATGCGTTGCCGCTGGCCGCCTGAAAACGCATGAATATGGCGATGCATCATATCTGGGTCAAGCCCAACAGATTGCAACGCTTTAGCGACCTTCTCCGTGATCGCATTTTCGGTCAGACGTTCTGGCATCAACCATAGCGGTTCGGCAATAATGCGCCGAACGCTATGGCGGGGATTAAACGCACTATACGGGTCTTGAAATACCGCCTGTATGCGGCGGCGCATGGCTGGCGGCATGTGATCAGGGGTGACAGTATCACCGGCCAGCGTGATCATGGCCGGATCAGTCACATCATCAGGGTTTTCTAGCCCCAGCAATAATCGCGTTAATGTCGATTTGCCAGCCCCGCTAGCCCCGACCAACCCCAGACATTCGCCTTGCGCCAGCGTGAGAGAAATATCCTGCAACACCGGTTTTTGGGCATGGGCTTTACCAAGCATGGAATGACCGGATGCATATGTTCTGGATAAATGGCTAGCGGATAATATGATATCAGCGTCATCGTTCTGACCGGATGGCCGGGGCGGGCGATGCTGATCCATGTGAGTTGCCGCCAAAAGTTTTTGACTAACCGAATGTGTTAACAACTGGTTAACCGGCTGGGTGGCGGCATAATCCACTATCTGACCCTGATCCATGACATATATCTGTTCTACCATTTGCGCCAGAACAGCCAGATCATGGCTGATCATAAGCAACGCCATATTATCCTCATCCGCTAACCGGTTCAGCAATTCCAGAATCTCATTTTGTGTGACGGTATCCAGCGAAGTTGTCGGCTCATCCGCGATCAGCAATTGTGGTCTGCCTATAATCGCCATGGCAATCATCACCCGCTGGCACTGGCCACCCGATAGCATATCCGGCAAGCTATCCGGTGATATGATATCCGGGGTTAGCCCAACGCGGCCAAGGCTATCCAGCGCCATGTGATGCGCTTTTTGCCCGGATATGCCATGTGCTAATTGCGCGGCTTCGGCAATTTGCGCGGCTACCCCCTGAACAGGATTAAGCGCTAGGCGTGGGTCTTGAAAAATCATGGCAACGGTTTTGCCGCGATGGTCACGCATAGCCGCATCATTAGCCAGATCAATGTCATTGCCATGTATCTGCATCTGGCCGGTGACGTGAAAATCTGGCGGTAATAAACCCATCATGGCGAGCGATAGCACCGATTTGCCAGCCCCGCTTGCCCCGATTAACCCGATCCTGTCGCCAGATTTGATAGATACTGATATGGATGATAACAGCATGTTATCATGGCGGCGCACGGATAAATTCTGCACCGTGATTAACGCGGCTGGAAGCGGATTATTTTTGAATCTATTATTTTTTGCAAAATCAGCTTTAGCAATATGGGCAGCTGGCATCACGGCATGATTGGGGTCAATCCGCTGGCGTAATCCCTCACCGATCAGATTAACCCCGATAACGGTCAGCATAATGGTTAACCCCGGAACAATAGCCATATGCGGAGCAAGCCCGATCATGGTCTGGCTATCGGCCAGCATCCGCCCCCAGCTAGGAACAGGTGGCTGTGCGCCTAGCCCCAGATAGGACAATCCGGATTCGGCCAATATGGCTAGCGAAAACTGTATCGTTGCCTGCAGAATCAGAACCGGTGCAATATTCGGCAAGATATGTTCAACCGCGATGCGCGGCATGGATTTGCCAGCTAACCGCGCGGATTGAATATAAGTCATATGCCGTTGCTGCATGGCTGAGGCGCGTGTCATGCGTAAAAATACCGGAATATTAAACAATCCGATGGCCAGCATGGCAATGCTGATCCCAGCGCCAAATCCGGCGGTTAGTAGCATGGCCATAATCACCGCCGGAAAAGCAAATAGCACATCACCGCCACGGGTCAGCACATGATCCCATACCGGTTTATGGTTGAACGCCGCCACCAAGCCCAGCGGCACGCCACCTATGATACCGATCATCACGCTGATCAGGGCAACCGCCAGCGTAACTGGCGTGGCGGCCATGATTTGTGACAGGATATCACGGCCAAAATGATCAGTCCCCAGCCATGCCGTCATTGATGGGGGTTGCATGCGGTTGCTGATATCCATGATCCCCGGATCAGCCGGTGTCCAGATAAATGAGATCAGCCCGGCCAGCGTGATCACGCTTAATATCATGCAACCAATAAACAAACCTGTGACCCGCCTGTGTGGTCGCAAGGGTGAGGGATATGGCGCTATCATGATGTTGGTCGCCGTAATCGGGGGTCTATAATGGCATAAACCAGATCAGTGATAAATGTCACGGTCACAACAATCAGCACCATCATCAGGATAATTGTTTCAACCAGGATAATGTCACGCTGGCCAATCGCCTGCACCATGAGCCGACCCAGTCCGGGCAGGCTGAACACATTTTCAATAATGATGGCACCGGCAATCAGAAACGAAAACTGCATCCCCATGATGGTCACAACCGGTATTAGCGCATTTATCCATCCATGCCGCCATAAGGCCTGATCACGGCTTAACCCTTTGGCGCGGGCGGTCCGGATATAATCCTGCCTTGCAGTTTCGATTAAGGCTGACCGCATCACCCGTAATAAAATCGTTGCTTGCGGAATGGCCAGTGCAAGCGCCGGTAGGGTAAGCTCGGCGATGCCGTTTATCCATCCATGATGCCAACCACTAAAGCCGCCAGCAGAAACCCAGCCAAGCTGGATAGCAAAAATCATGATCAGCATGAGCGCAAACCAGAAATTAGGTAAAGCAATACCGATCTGGCTAAAAAAAAGTATAATCCTGTCGTGCCAGCGGCCTTCGCGCGCGCCTGCCAGAAATCCAAAAGGAAGCGCAATAAGCACGGTGAACATCAACGCATATATGGCCAGTGGTAATGTGACCATCATGCGTTCGGCCAGCAATTCGGCAACAGGTGTCCGGTAAGTATAGGATAACCCGAAATCACCATGTAACATGCCGCTAATCCATGCCAGATATCGCGGCAAGGCATGTGCATTTAGCCCAAGTTCATCACGAAGCGCGGCAATGGTTTCCGGCGTGGCGTTAATGCCAAGCATGGTTAAGGCCGGATCACCCGGTATAATCTCAAGCAGGGCAAAAATGACCACTGATGCGATGAAAAGAGTTAATATTAAAACGCCAAGACGACGCAGAATAAATCCAGCCATATGTCATCATATACCTGATTTGGTGATGAATTTGGAAAAAAGATATCAGTTTTTCCAGTAAACCCCTGTCATATCCATCGCCTGGGTTGGGGCATGTTGCCATAAACCGGATAAATCTGCTTTGGCAATACCGGCATTAGCCAGCTGGAACAAGAACACATTGACCTGATCATCGGCAATTACCCGCTGGGCTTGATGCAATAAAGCCGTGCGTTTGGCCGGATCAGTTTCCTGATCCAGTTCATCCATGATGGATTGAAAAGCCGGGCTGTCATATTGAAAATAATAATCAGGCCGTGCATAGATGCCGATATCAAATGGTTCGGTATGGCTGACTATGGTCAGATCATAATCCCTGTTACGAAAAACCTGTTCCAGCCATTGCGCCCATTCCACCGGTTCAAGCGTGACGGATATACCAATCTGGTTTAGCTGTGCCATGATAATCTCACCCCCACGGCGGGCATAGACAGGTGGCGGCAAGCTGATGGTCAGATGCAAGTCACTAACCCCGGCATCAGCCAGCAATTGCCGCGCCGCGTCGGGATCATAGCCGGGGGTGTTGGTGAGGTCGATATAATCAGGATGATGCGGGGCAAAATGTGATCCGATAGCTGTGCCGTAGCCAAACATGGCGCCGTCGATAATGTCCTGTTTGTTGATAGCCATGGCGATAGCCCGCCGGACATCCCGCTGATCAAAAGGCGGGCGGGCATTAT
>JAHEII010000006.1 GCA_024639485.1 Alphaproteobacteria bacterium | reverse complement strand
GGATGAAATCTTGGGATATTCTCCATTGGTGAATTTTAGCCAGCGTTTACTGCTCAAGGATTGATTAACTGCTTTGTATCAAAGGTTATGAAGTTATCCAGGATTGTGTTTTTATATCCATGATCAACAATATCCAGCCCGACCGTTTGAAAACCGGCATCGTCAAACGGATGCAATAGCGATCCTTTTCCAACGCAGGGGTCAAAAACTGGTCTGGTTTTGTCAATTTTTTTCGCAACAATGTCAAAAATAAACTGACTCACCCCCGAAGGCGTGAATACGGTTGAATTTTTCTGATTATCGTAGAAATTATTACGGCTTGTATTATACAATAGCTATTCCTCAATTCTGAAGAATAACAGGCAGAAATTAACAAACCGTTAACAGAAACCGTTTTTTTAATTTATTTTGATTATCCTTCAAACGGATCATGCACCAGAATAGTATCATTACGTTCCGGACTGGTAGAAACACTGGCCACCGGAATGCCGGTTAATTCTTCCAGACGCTTGATATATTTCACCGCTTGTGGGGGTAAATCCACCCATGAACGCGCGCCGCGTGTTGTACCTTCCCAGCCGCTCATGATCTCATAGACAGGTTCTAGCCGTTCCTGATCAATTGTTGCCACTGGAAGCCGGTCGATAATCTGATCATCCAGCTTATAGCCGGTGCAAATTTTAATCGTATCAAAACCATCAAGCACATCAAGTTTTGTTAATGCCATGCCGGTGATACCAGTGATTTTTCCAGCTTGCCGCACCATCACGGCATCAAACCAGCCACATCTGCGCTTGCGTCCGGTGACAGTGCCAAACTCATGCCCACGCTCACCAAGCAATGTTCCATCAGCACCCTCATCTTCGGTCGGGAAAGGCCCTGATCCTACGCGCGTGGTATAGGCTTTTGTGATGCCCAGCACATAGCCGATAGTTGTCACGCCAACACCAGCACCGGTTGCCGCTTGTCCGGCGACGGTATTTGATGATGTGACAAACGGATATGTTCCATGGTCAATATCCAGCATTACGCCTTGCGCACCTTCGTATAGAATACGCTTGCCGTCACGTCGGGCATCATCCAGAACGGCCCAAGCCTCACCCAGAAACGGAATAATCCGGTCACGCAAGCGGTTTATGCTATCGATAATCGGTTCGGCTTCCATTGGCGCCTCACCAGCGCCTTTGAGGAATAGATTATGATGCGCTAACAGCAGATGTATTTTTTCTGCCATAGCAGAAGGATCAACAATGTCTGCCAAACGCAAGCCACGGCGCGCTACTTTGTCTTCGTAAGCAGGGCCGATGCCGCGACCAGTGGTGCCAATTTTAGCTTTGGCGGCAATGGCTTCACGTACCTGATCAACCCGTTGATGCACAGGCAGGATCATGGATGCCGAATAGGATATCAACAGATTTTCTGGTGAAATATCGACATTCTGGGCAATCAGCTTATCCATTTCGGCAATCAGCGCATTCGGATCAATAACAACCCCATTACCAATGACAGATTTTTTTCCCGGTCGGACAATGCCGGATGGCAACAGGCTGAGCTTATATTCCACTCCGTCAATGACAAGTGTATGACCAGCATTATGCCCACCCTGAAACCGGACAATCACATCAGCGCGTTCTGATAGCCAGTCCACGATTTTGCCCTTACCTTCGTCACCCCATTGTGAGCCGATTACTACTACATTGGTCATAATTCACCTGTCATATTGTTATGATACCATTAGAAGAATATATATGCGTTGCGCCCATGGCCTTGGCTTCTGTCTGGCAGGCCGCGTCATCAGCCGGATCAGCGTCACCGATTATAATCTGATAGCCATCACGGGTAAGCGATACCACTTGATCCAGACCCTGATCTTTATGCAGATACAGACGGTCAGCTGGTGCGCTTGCCGGAGCCGCCTGAAGCACCCGTTCCAGATATAAGGTCACACCGGTAGACAGCTCAACCGGCTGGCTGTTTGGTGATTTAGCCGGTGATTGCGTCCGGTAACGTCCACCACGGCCAAGCTCACCGCGCACACCAGAAGCCAGAATAGAAAATCCTATGCCCTGATGATAATTAAATCCACGCCGTTCCAGCGGATCAATGGTCAGAGAAACATCAGGTGCTAATTGCGAAATCAGACTAGCCAGATCAGCCAGATCATTAAGCATCTGCCGCGCTGGTGCTGGTATATTCTTGTCACATCCGGCGATCATTTTCTTTATGTCAGAGGCAGGATTAAGCGGCATATCAAGTAAGGTTTTAACAACATGCGCTTGCGGGTGATCGACTTCGCCAGCCGCTTTGCTATCCTTAGCGCTAACCGCCTGTCGTAGCGCTTGAATGGTGGGGGATTCTGTTCTGCTATCCTTTGCATGATCACTGCCGCTATCATCCGCGCTATCTATGCCCAGTATCACATCAAGTAAACGGGGAACATTCAGATCAATGGATAGCGCCGTTATCCCCGCCTGATAAAGACTTTCCAGTGCCATCACAGCGACTTCGGCATCATGGGCGATAGTTGATGCGCCAATAAGCTCTGCGCCAATTTGCACTAGCTGGCGTTCAGGATTAACCGGATCAGGATTAATACGCATGACCTGCCCTGTATAGGATAGCCGCAACGGTCGCGGGTGATGCGCCAGTCTGCTACTAGCGATACGGGCAATTTGTGCTGTCATATCAGACCGTAGCGCCAGCATTCGGCGGGTCACAGGGTCCATCAAACGGAAAGTGTTATCAGCAAGCGCGGCACCGGGGCCTTCTGCCAGTAATGTTTCTTCGTATTCAACCAGCGGCGGGCTAACATCCGCATAACCGAACCGCATGAAGCTATCCATAATAGCGTTGATTATCCCGCGCCGCTTCGTCGTTTCCGACGGCAGAATATCCCCCAGTCCATTGGGGAGCAGTTGAGTATTAGACGTGGCATTGCTAACCATAAATATAGTCCGAAATCTTAAAGCCCGAAGATCATATAGTCGGGCAAGTTCTGTTTGTTTATATGGACTACCCCAGACAGGGTTGATCCGCAACGGTTTTCAGCATTGTTTTAATCTGCAGCGGCATCAAGTCTGGCTTTCATCACCTGCTCAAGCGTATCTGCCCATTCCTGCATATCTTTTGCGTCTTCGGCTTCTACCATGATCCGCAATAATGGTTCTGTCCCCGATGCGCGAACAACAACACGGCCTGATGCGCCCAGTGCTTGTTCAGCCGCAATAATAGCGTCTTTAACCGCTTTGTTTTCTAGTGTATCGGTAATGGCCTGACGGCTGTCTGTTTTCAGATTGACCAGAATTTGCGGCGTTTCTTTAAATTTTTGCAACGCTTCGCTCGCTGGCTTACCGGCCATGATTAATGCAGACAGCATAACAAGTCCGGTCATCAATCCATCACCGGAAGTCGCATAATCCGTCATCAGAATATGACCAGATGGCTCCCCCCCCAGATTAAAATCATGTTGCCGCATGGCATCCAGAATATAACGATCACCGACTTGTGTTCGGATCAGATCAATATTCTTATCTGCCAGAAACCGCCCTAGCCCATGATTAGTCATTAATGTGCCAACCACTGTCTGGCCTTTTAGTGATCCGTCATGTTGCATCATATCGGCAATCACCGCCAGACATTGATCACCATTAATCAGCTGGCCTTTCTCATCTGCCATAATCAACCGGTCTGCATCCCCATCAAAGGCTAGCCCGACATCAGCCTGATGGGCGACAACAGCCTCGGCCATGGTCATGGGATGCACCGCTCCGCAATTCTGATTGATATTCAAGCCATCGGGATTGACCGCAAGGGGGATCACATCCGCCCCCATTTCAAACAGAACATCCGGTGCCGCGCGATAAGCCGCGCCATTTGCGCAATCAATTACCACTTTCAATCCACTGAACCGCATATGACGTGGGGCGGCGATCTTGACCTGTTCCACATAGCGGCCTAGCCCGTCAAGCATGCGTCTGGCGCGGCCTAATTCTTTTGGTGCGGCCAGAACAATATGATCATTCATGATGCTGGCAATCTGGTCTTCGATAGTATCAGGCAGTTTATAGCCATCCGGCCCGAATAACTTGATCCCGTTATCATGATGCGGATTATGACTAGCCGAAATCATCACCCCCAGATCAGCACGTAATGTTCGAGTCAGATGGGCAACCGCTGGCGTGGGCAGAGGGCCTAATAGCCGCGTATCCATGCCGATAGATGCAAAACCGGCTTGCAACGCGGCTTCTACCATATATCCGGAAAGCCGGGTATCCTTACCAATCACCACCAGAGGACGTTGACGGCTAGAGCTTTTTTTGTCTGCCATAAAAAACCGGCCAGCGGCCAGTGCTAAACGGACAATATTTTCTGCTGTCATGGGGCCTGTATTAATGGTGGCTCTTACCCCATCTGTGCCAAAATAACGTGCCATGGCACATCCTCCTTAGTATCTTCTTGAGTCTATCATGCTGATTATGTTTTGAACATATCCGACTCACATATATACATGGCTTTTGCTACCGATAGCGCTTGCACCGTTTCGGCAACATCATGAACACGATACATTTGCACCCCTTGGGCATATCCCAACGTCGCAAGCGCAATTGATCCGGCCATTCTATCCTTCGCTGGCTCACCATTGGCGAAATGGGCAATCGTTGATTTCCGGCTGACCCCTAATAATAGCGGAACGCCTAAGCCATGAAACATGGATAGCCACGCCATCAATGTCATATTATGTTGTGGGGTTTTGCCAAAACCAAAGCCAAAATCAACCGCGATATCCTGTTTTTTTATGCCACTGGCCACCGCCTGATGAATACGACTTTCTAGCCAATCATAAACATCTGCCGGAACAAAATCATATTCTGGTTGCTGTTGCATTGACCCCGGCTCACCTTGCATATGCATGATGATCACCGGCTTACCTGTATTTGCCATTAGCATAGCCGCGCCATCTGCCCGCAAACCGCCCACATCATTAATCAGCGCCGCCCCATTCGCCATAGCCTGTTCCATCACATCCGTATGACGCGTATCCGCTGATACGCAATATCCTTGCTGGGAAAGCGCCTGAATAACCGGCAAAATACGGCGGCATTCTTCTTCGGTGCCAACAATATCCGCCCCCGGCCGCGTGGATTCGCCACCAATATCCAGAATAGTTGCACCGGCATTAACCATAGCATGAGCCGAGCTAATGGCATGGTCAGATTGAGCATGATCCCCACCATCAGAAAAACTGTCTGGCGTGACATTAATGATGCCCATCACATGTGGAGTATTCATAGGAAGGCCGGCAAAATCATCACGCGGTTGGGTGAATTGATCCAGCAACTGTTCGGCCAGCATCAGCGCATCGGCGCTGGTTTTTCTGGCAGAAGCCAGCATATCATTTACGGATAATCGGGTTACGGTAAAACCGGCCGGATGGCGCGTTAACACATCGCATGTGGTAAACCCCAACCCTGTTCCGGCTAGCGGATACAACCCACCATTACTTGTAGAAGAAAAAGCGGTTATATCAACTGGCCGCAACCAGTTTTTATCCACGCCATTACCGCACCGGTAGTCACTTGCAAATAAGTCACTGGTAAATAAAGCAGATGCCGCCGAGGGTTGTCTTATGATCATGGCGCAGTCGCCTGTTTAGACGATGTGGTCACCTGATGGTTCACCTTTAGGTTTGCCAGCTGATTTTTTCCGGCTTCCGGGGATACCTGTCCGGGTTTTGGAAAGAGGCGATTCTGCCACATCATCCGCGTCATCATTACGGACAATTGTTCCACCTTCGGCAAGAATCTTAATCTCATCACCTGAAAGCGTTTCATATTCCAGCAAAGCCTGAGCAACATTTTCAAGTTCGCTTGCATATTTTTTCAGCTGTTTTGCAGCATCGCTATAAGCGCTATCAACAATCTGCCTGACCTCACTGTCAATCGCGGACGCTGTCGCATCAGACATATTTTTCTGCTGGGAAACAGACCGCCCCAGAAACACCTCCTGCTCATCGGCAGAATAGGCAAGGAAGCCTAGTTTATCGGAAAGCCCCCATTCGGTCACCATACGGCGGGCAACGTCAGAAACCATGCGAATATCGCTAGATGCACCTGTGGTGACTTTTTCAGCCCCAAAAATCATTTCTTCGGCGATCCGGCCACCGCATGCCACGCGCAGATCAGCGTATAATTTGTCTTTAGCCATGGATACGCGATCACCTTCGGGTAGACGCATCACCATTCCTAACGCTCGTCCACGCGGAATAATTGTGGCTTTATGGATAGGATCAGATTCTGGTTGATGCAATGCTACAACCGCGTGACCAGCCTCATGATAAGCGGTCAGTTTTTTCTCTTCATCTGTCATGACCATAGAACGCCGTTCAGCACCCATCATGACTTTATCTTTGGCTTCTTCGAATTCTGCCATGGAAACGGTACGACGATTTTTACGCGCCGCCTGAAGCGCCGCTTCGTTCACCAGATTGGCCAGATCAGCCCCAGAAAACCCGGGCGTTCCGCGCGCGATTGTCCGTGGTTCAACATCATTAGCCAGCGGCACTTTACGCATATGGACTTTCAGAATTTTTTCACGTCCCAGCACATCAGGATTAGGCACGACAACCTGCCGGTCAAAACGTCCCGGGCGTAGCAATGCCGGATCAAGCACATCAGGTCTGTTTGTGGCGGCAATTAGAATCACGCCCTCGTTAGCCTCAAATCCGTCCATTTCCACTAGCATCTGGTTCAATGTCTGTTCGCGCTCATCATTACCGCCGCCCAGACCTGCGCCACGATGCCGTCCCACCGCGTCAATTTCATCAATAAAGATGATACATGGCGCGTTCTTTTTACCCTGTTCAAACATGTCACGGACACGGCTAGCACCCACACCAACAAACATTTCAACAAAATCCGAACCGGAAATAGTAAAGAAAGGAACTTCTGCTTCTCCGGCGATAGCTTTAGCCAGAAGCGTTTTACCAGTACCCGGAGGCCCCACCAGCAAAACACCTTTGGGAATTTTTCCGCCCAGACGTTGAAACCGCGATGGATCACGCAAAAACTGAACGACTTCTTCCAGTTCTGCTTTTGCTTCGTCGATACCGGCAACGTCATCAAATGTGACCCGCCCATGATGTTCGGTTAACAGCTTGGCGCGGGATTTACCAAAACCCATAGCACCATTTTTGCCGCCACCCTGCATCTGACGCATGAAGAAAATCCACACACCAATAAATAACAACATAGGGAACCAGCTCAGCAATAATGAAAACAGCCCCGGTGAATTGCTGGTATCTGGCTGGGCAACAATGCGGACGTTATTTTCGCGCAAAGTTGCAACAATATCGCTGTTATCCGGCATATAGCTGGCAATCGGAATATTGTTGTTGGTCACACCACGCAGATTATTGCCTTCGATAGTGACTTCACGCATGTCACCAGATTCGACCTGTGCCACGAAATCCGAAAACGGAACGCTAGCCGAACGGGCATTGCTAGCCGGCTGAAACATGTTGAACAACGACAGCATCACCACACCAATGATGACCCATAAAACAATATTCCGTGTCATATTATTCACTTGAACAGCCTTTCCATTATCAATCCGTTATTTATAACGGCCTTATACCGTTATGCCCCAAAAAATCGCGACCCTAAAAATCGCACGATGGAAAAATCGGGCAAAAATTCGTCACAGCTTTTATTTTCTACCTTCTTTACATGGGGAAATATAGCCCCATCGTCAAGTACAAGCCGGTCAAGATGCGCAAGATTTTTGCTATTTTCGTCAATTAGTACCGGCAATGACCAGAATACTCTTGCCATTCGTCTTGGCCAGTGGTCAGCATGGGGCAAATAGGATTTCACCTGAGCAAACCGCTTAGCACCAATCGCCTCGACTTTCACCGGATGTGGATAAGATATGCGCCAACGGCGATCAAACATTCCATGCCCTTGTGGTAAGCAGATAGGCGCGATAGCAACCTCAGGCTCACGATAGATAATTACCTGATCAGCGTTCCGGCTATCCCATCGCCATTCACATCCTGCCAGCGTCACCGCACCGTCTCCTGCTAACAGACGCGCCCTGACATTGGCCAGCGCATCATCAGACGGCAGATAGGGTTTTACCCCCATATGGCGCAGAATATAACTGGCTATCAGGAAAAACCCTTTTGCTTCACATGCCTGTTTTGTCATCACGGCATAGCCTTGTGGATACAGCGAAAACATATCCGGTGCCATTGCGCTGATAGATTGATCAGCCTGTTCCATTAATCGCGCCGATAGATCACATAATGACATTAATTGCTGATCTGTTACGCCGGATTGCCCCCGCCATTGCCGATTAGCCCGCAAGCGCGGCCTTTGATAGCGTTGATCCATATTGGTCGGATCAAGGACAGGATCAAAGCCCGCCAGATGCGCGGCTCGTGCCAGCTCGGATTTGGTAAAGCCAAGACAGGGACGGATAAGCCGGACGCCTAAATATCCGGTTTCCGGACGGATGGCGGCTAGCCCGCGTAATCCCGACCCACGGCTTAATCGCATCTCAACCGTTTCCAGTTGATCATCGGCATGATGGGCTGTCATTAAAACCGCATCCCGCCGCATCGCCGCAGCGGTAAGCAGATCATAGCGTTTTTTCCGCGCCCATTCTGCCAGCCCATGTTCAGGTGGCGTGTCCGTGATTTGCGCCACATATGTGTTTATGCCAGCCGATTCAAGCATGGATTTGACTTGCTCGGCTTCTGTTGTGGAATCATCCCGCAAGCCGTGATCAACAATCATGGCTGTAAGAGAAGGCAGCGGTTGATTGTGTTCAACCGCAAGCCGCGCATACCATGATTTGATCAATGCCACCATGCCAAGACTATCGGCACCACCAGACACAGCCAGCACAATTGCCTGACTGGATTGAGGGAGTTGCCGATCCGCCATGGCATCACCAAAGCGGCGGCTTAAATCATGATCAGGCGTCACACCCTGTCTTGTCCCTTAGACGCGCAAGGCGTGTTGTTAGTTTTTGTGGAGGGTCTTCGACCGCCAATACCAGTTTATCAAAGAAATCGCAGGCGTCTTCTTTGGGGCGCGTCACCGAAAATGATTCAGCAATCCACATCAGGACTTCCACACGGCGCGGTTCTTCTGGCCATGTCTGGATGAATGCCGTCATGGTTTTCAATGACCGTTGATGCTCGCCTTGAACAAACTGAACCCGGCCAATCCAGAAATTAACATCTGCCGCAAGGTCGCTATCCGGGTAGCGCGTATTAAACTCGATTAATGCGGCTTCGGCCTCGGCTAGTTGATTATCATGCATCAGGTTTTTGGCAAACTCATACTGTTCCAGCTCTGTGCCTTCGGGCAATAATGACGGCAGTGTTGGCTCAGGTGATGTTACCTCAAGCGTGGTTGCCGGGGGATTAGCCGCCCCTGACGTTTGATTATTAGTACCGGCCTCAAGCTGTGATTTTGGCAATGCCCATTCTGACCCGGCTTCAGATGACGTATCCGCATTATCCGCAAAACCCGCATTATCCGTGTTATTCAGGCTAGCCGTATCCGATGAACCGGCAATAGCTGCGCTTGAGCCAGAATTCGATGATAAGGCCGATGCTTCATCCTGGGAGGCCAGGTTATTATCTATTCCGGTTGATAGCCGCATAAGGCTTTGAATTTTTGCTTCTAGCTGAAGCAACCGAAACTCATTATCCGTAGCAATTTGCAAGGTGCGCTGGATTTTATTATTTAATGAGATTAGCTCATTGGAAATATTGTTGATATTATTCAGCTTTTCATCAACCCGCCGCAACACATCTTCGGCATTGCCGCCTTCTTCGATATTCTGGCGCAAGGCAAACAGATCATTTTCTATGCGAGCGTTAACATCGCGCAACGTATTTTCAATAGCGATAATGCGCAACTGCATATCACCAAGAGTAGATTTATCCACGCTCTGGGCATGGGCACCAGACATATATATCGTGCAAGCCATAATCATGGCCAAGAATGCTTTAATAGTAAATGGGTGATGAATAGTCATTTCTTTTTTCTCACGATAAATCATATGTCTTGTGTATTTATGTATTAAATTAATTGGACCAAATTAAGGCAAAAAAAAACCCGACTGAACATCGGGTTTTTTGAATATGTGCTTGTGTATTAGTTAATGACGCTGACAGCGCGGCGATTATAACGCCATGCGTCTTCGTTTGAACCAATAACTGCCGGACGCTCTTTACCGTATGAGATGGTTTTGATGCGGGCAGGGTTTACACCCTGCGCAACAAGGTAATCTCTGGTAGCTGATGCGCGGCTCTCACCAAGGGCGAGGTTATATTCCCGTGTTCCACGCTCATCACAATGACCTTCGATGGTAATCCGTACAGAAGGATTGGATGCGAGGAATGTGGCCTGATCATCCAGAACAGATTTTGCAGATGCAGACAGCTCATAGCTATCAAATCCGAAAAGAACACGGTCGCCAATGCTAATCAGTTCTTCGTTAATGGTCATTTCACCTGTGCCAGCGGCATCAGAGCCAGAAGACGAGGCGGTGGTAGAACCAGAGGCAGAAGTTCCAGCAGCATCGCCGGTTGCATTTGGTGCAGTTTCACAGGCGGCAAGCAGAAAAATACCAGCCAGCAATGTTGTAAGACGAAGGAACATAAAATTTTCTCCTGACATGTGCCGTATAGAAATTGTTTAATTAATCGTTTCCATAACTCAAAATTCAATATTAATCAATATAATAACCCAAAATAATGACAATGAGAAGGATATTATTGAATAAGCATCTAGGACAGAAGCATAACTGCCCCTCCCCTTAGAAGATATTTATGGCAAAAATGGTGACCATGCCGGATCAGACGCGCCTTCCGGTGTGATAATCCGGCGTTCGTTGAATCCGGTGATATCAATCCGGTAAAGATAGCTTTCCCCGCCTGATCCATCTGTATTTGTTGGATTTTGCTTAAAATACATCAAGACGCGGCCATTTGGTGCCCATGTTGGTGCCTCAACCAGAAAGCCTTTTGCCAGCAATCTTTCGCCAGTACCATCAACATTCATCACCCCGATATAAAACTGGCCTCTATACATTTTGGTAAAGGCAATGATATCGCCGCGTGGCGACCAGACAGGTGTTGCATAACGGCCTTTACCGCGACTGATACGGCGAACATTACCGCCATTCTTATCCATCACATATAGCTGTTGCCCCCCAGACCGGTCAGAGTTGAACACAATCTGGCTATCATCCGGTGAATATGATGGGGAGGTATCAATAAACGGCGTATTGGTCAGCTGGGTTGTCTGTCTGGTAGCTAAATCCATAGCAAAAATGTTAGTCACGCCACTGCGTGCCAGACTCATAATAAGCGTCTTGCCTTCGTAAGAAAACCGTGGCGCAAAGCTCATCCCCGGAAAAGAGCCTAGCAATTCCGAATTAGCCGACTGGATATCAAGCAGATAGACATTCGGGTCATCGTTATAATAATTGAGATAGGCAATTTCCTGAACTGTTTGTGAAAAACGCGGTGTCAGAACCAGCGACGAGCCATCGGTCAGATAAATATGATTATGCCCATCCTGATCCATGATTGCTAACCGCTTGATACGTTTTTCCGCAGGCCCGCTTTCAGCGACATAAACAATGCGCGTGTCAAAATAGCCATCATCGCCTGTCCATTTTTTATAGACAACATCGGCAATTTGATGCGAAATGCGGCGCTTGCCTTTATCGGCGACACTACCTGCACCGGCAGCAATCAGCTCTGCCCGCAACACATCCCATAGATAAAACTCGACCTCAATCATATTATCAGCGTTATAAAATGCCCGGCCAACCAGCAATGCACTAGCACCGATAGGCCGCCAGTCAGCAAAATCGGGGGTTTCCGTTACATCGCTGGGGGGATCAAAAAACGCCGCCTGTGATAATGGCCGGAACAGACCTGATCCTTCCAGATCATTAGATATAATCGCCGCAATATCGCGGCCGATATCTGTTGGTAAACCATCGGGGCCAATAAAATTGGTGATAGCAATCGGAGTAGGTTCAACATTCCCCTCAGTGATGGTGATGATTTCTGTGTCGGCTTGTGCAAAAGCTGACGATACGGATAACAACAGGATAGCCAAAGCTATATATAAACGATGCGTCCAAATGGATATCATGGGTGTGGCTGTCATCTGTGTTCCCTTAATGTCTATATTGGTATGACTACTGATATATATGCTCATTATCCTAAAAACCCTCTTGGATCAAAACGGAATGGTAATGTTTTCCATTTTTCAAACTGCTCAGGCGGAAGTGGCGGGATAAATGGGCTACAGTCTTTGAATGCCCGTTCCGCCGCATGTGCCGCCAGTCTAAACCCTTCATCAGTGGTGTAGCGTAAAGTATCCTTGAATTTTACTCTTATCACTTCACCGTCCTCATTAAAATCGACAATTATGTCAACAATAAGAGCATTTGCGCCTTCTATGGCTGATGGCGGATTCCAGCATGGTTGAATAGCGGCTTTTAACAAGGTGATAATATCCGCGCCTAATGGCCCGTCACTGGTATTATTGGTGTTAATCGCCTGCCCGACATTATCGCGAACTGTTTCATCCAGCAAATCAGCCAGATTCTGATTGGTTTTTGTTTCATCCGTATCTTCGGTTTTTTTGGTTTTCTCATCCGGATCATCTGACTTTGGCTGACTCTGCGCCTCCTCAATCAGATTCTGCACCTGAAGCCCAAGCTCATTCTTTGATTGTTCCTTATTCTGATCATTCAGCAGATAGGATGCTATATCATCTGTGTTGACCTTAGGTTGTTTTTTTGGCGGCGCTTCAGCCACTCTGGTTTCCTTGGGCTTGGCTTTTGGCGGCGTTACCGGTGATGGCGCGCTATTGGATTGTTGCGGGTCTGTTTCAGGTTCTGGTGGCGGCAACTCATCTTCATCCGGCGTTATATTTAACGCTATGGCATTGTCTTTTGGTTGATCTTGCGGCAATGGCACATCTACCGGTTCCGGTTTTTTAGGTTGTTGGGCGTCCGGTTTTGGCGGCGGTGGTGACGGTTTTGGCGGTGGTGGCGGTGCGGCGGCGGCGGCGGTCGGAGTATTATCATTCGCCTGCTGATCCGCGTTGTCTTTTGCGCTATTGTCTTTTGTCTGGCCGGGCAAACCTTCGTTCAGATTAGTGACCGGCACGATATCGACAATTTCCGCTGTCAGGGTCGGGATAGCATCCAGCGGTGTTTTGGAAAACCACGGCAAGCCAATGACAAACATCGCCACCACCATAAGATGGAGCAGAACCGATAGCCCTAAAGATGAACGGAAATCAACAGCTTTTAGCATAGGTATCAGGACTCATCCGCTAATTTTGTTACTAGCTTAACTTGCGCTATTCCTGCTGATTTTATCAAATCCATAATACCAATTACGGTACCATAAGATACATCACGATCACCGCGAACATATACCTCAACCGAAGGGTTTTCTATAACAATGGCCTGCAATCTGGCCACCAGAACATCTGTATCCATCGCTTTTTTCTGTAAGCTGACGACACCATTTTCCTGCACGGTTATGACCAGCGGCGCCTGATCAGCGCTGAGCGAGTCACTTGCCTTTGTTTCGGGTAACTCAACCGGAATACCAACCGTTAGCAATGGCGCTGTTACCATGAAAACAATCAGCAAAACCAGCATCACATCAACAAATGGCGTGACATTAATCTCACTCATTGGGGATTTTCTGCCGCGTTTACCGCTATTGCGGGTGCGGCCGCTGATCTGCATGCCCATTGCGCTTATTCCTCTTCTAGCTGGCGGCTTAGCATGGAAGAAAACTCACTGGAAAACCGGTCAACGCGTGCGCCTAGCGCATCAATCCGCGCATTAAAGCGGTTATAGGCAACCACCGCCGGTATCGCAGCCACCAACCCAAGCGCGGTAGCAAACAACGCTTCGGCAATACCGGGGGCAACAACCGCAAGGCTGGTATTTTTTGACATGGCAATCGCCTGAAACGAATTCATAATCCCCCAGACCGTCCCAAATAATCCGACAAACGGGGCGACAGACCCGACCGAAGCCAGGAATGTCATGCCTTTTTCCATCACTTCTATCTCGCGTGAGATAGTGACTTCCATGTTGCGGTCAATACGGTTGCTGGATGACATGATTTGTCCGGGTTGACGAACGGCTTTGCCGCTTACCCGTCGCCATTCACGCATCGCCGCCACGAAGACATTTGCCATGATACCGTCTGGCTGGCCGCCTATCCGGTCATAGATGCGATCAATATGTTCACCTGACCAGAATAAATCTTCGAACTCATCCGCAAGCGCGTTTTGCGTGCGCAATGTCCGGATTTTATCAATAATGATTGACCAGCTCCATATTGAGGCCACTATGAGCATGAGAATAACCAGCTTGACGATAATATCAGCGTCTAAAAACAGACCCCAGATGGATAATTCCTGATCCGATAACACCAGATTAGTGGTTTCAGGTAATGCAGAATTGATTGTTTCAGTAGCCATTGTCTTCCTCTTTTACTAAATACCAGCGGAGTTCCAGCTAGTGCTGTATGTCATGATTTTGTGGCGGCATGGTGGCAAGGATTTTATTTTTTACATCCTTATCCAGACGAATAGGACGGCCGTCTAATGTAGCATAAACCACTTTGACGGTTAGCGTGGCCAGATTGAGATCATCAGCAGACAGGACTTGCTGATTTAAAATAACCTGCGCTCCTGTCATGCGTTCTGTTTTGGTGACAACTGTGAGGATATCACCTAGTCGGGCAGGTTTATGATACCGAATATCCAATCCGGCAACAACAAATGCCTTACCATCAGAAAGCCGCTGACGTTGATCAATATCCATGAGCGTAAACCCGGCACTGCGGGCGCGTTCCGCATAGTTAAGATAGTTGGCATGATAAACAACGCCGCCAGCATCGGTGTCTTCGTACTGCACTTTCAGCGGATAGATATGAGCGCAAGTTTCTGCATCTATCCAGCCGTCTAGCGGTATGTCATTCCGGTTATTCATCATCAACAGCCGCAATCATTGTATCAATTAAATCCAGCTGGGCACCTTTTGGCGGCGTTAATCCGATATATGCCCATCCTGCTTGCGACAGGCAACGTCCACGCGGCGTTCGCATGATCAATCCGGTCTGCATCAGATAAGGTTCTATCACTTCTTCTAGGACATCACGTTGTTCTGCCAGAACCGCCGCCAGCGTTTCCACTCCGACCGGCCCACCGCCATAATGTTCAGCCATACCATGCAAATAGCGTCTATCCATTGCATCAAGTCCGGCGGCATCCACATCCAGTGATAATAGGGCTTTATCAGCAACATCCTTATTAACCGGTGCATTGCCGTTAATCATGGCGATATCGCGGACACGCCGCAACAGACGACCAGCGATACGCGGTGTGCCGCGTGACCGCCGCGCTATTTCCATCGCGCCTTCGGGGGCAAGCGGCATATCCAGCTTACCCGCCAGCCGCATGAGGATAGTTTGTAAATCCGCTTCGGAATAAAATTCCATCCGCATCTGGATACCAAAACGATCACGCAATGGTGTTGTTAATAAACCGGAACGGGTAGTCGCCCCGACCAGCGTAAAGGGCGGTAAATCAATCCGCACTGACCGTGCTGAGGGGCCTTCACCAATGATCAGATCAAGCTGGAAATCTTCCATTGCCGGATAAAGCACTTCTTCGACTGCCGGATTGAGCCGGTGAATTTCATCAATAAATAACACATCACGCGGTTGCAGATTGGTAAGCAACGCGGCCAGATCACCGGCTTTGGAAATCACCGGCCCTGATGTTGCGCGGAATCCCACTTTCAATTCATGGGATATGATCTGTGCCAGTGTTGTTTTACCAAGCCCCGGGGGGCCATGAAGCAAGGCATGATCCATCGCTTCGCCACGCATGCCAGCCGCCTTGATAAAGGTTTCCAGATTATGAAGTCCGGATGGCTGGCCAATAAAATCACGCAATGATGAAGGCCGTAAACTGTCATCGCCCTGCTGTACGGTCTGGCTGATCAGCCGGTCTGTGTCTTCTGCTGTCACCGCCGGACTCCTTCTGCTAGCCGCTTCAGCGCTTCGGGTAAGACTTGTTCCAGACCCGGATTATCCATATTGCTGATCAATGCGGCTGTTACCTGATGCGCTTCTGCCCGTCCATAGCCCAGATTAACCAGCGCCGATACCGCATCAGCCAGCACCGGATCACCCGCACCAAGATTGCCACCACCGCCGCCAGATATCCCCCCCTGTCCGCCAGATGATGGCGGCAGATCAGACACTTTATCAGCCAGTTCATTAATAATACGCTGAGCTAATTTCGGGCCAACACCATCAGCCCGGCAAATCATGGCTTTATCGGATGCCGCGATGGCCAGCAGCACATCATCAGGGCTTAAAGCCGAAAGAATGGACAACGCCGCCTTCATACCCACACCCTGCACCGTTTGCAAAAGCTTCCACGCGGCTTTGATATCCAGATCAGAAAATCCGGTTAATGTGATGCTGTCATCCTTAATGCTGGTATCAACATATACGGTTACTTCGTCACTATTCTGGCCAGAATTCTGGCTTAACCGTTCCAGACACCGGCGCGTCATCTGGCATTGATAGCCAACACCGCCAACATCAATGATGCAGTCTGTTTCACCTAATGCGAATATCCGGCCGCGCAACATGGCAATCATCTCTGCCCCCCTTGCCGCGCCAAGGCAGCAGATATGGCTTGGCTAAGTCCATCATGGGATGGTGCCAGATCGTCATGAGACGACCCGCCAGTTTCGTTAGATGCCGAAATAGCAACCGCCAACGCGTCAGCGGCATCAACGCCGGATGGCGTGATATTCAATAGCCGCGATATCATGGCAGAAACCTGGGTTTTATCGGCACGGCCTGACCCTGTGATATTCTGCTTGACCCGCCGCGCAGATATTTCATCCACCGCAAGTCCGGCTTCAGCCAGTGTAACCATTGCCGCGCCTCTGGCCATGCCTAGTTTGAGTGCAGACGCGGCGTTTTTAGCAACAAAAATCTCTTCGATAGCGGCACGATCAGGATCATGGGTTTTAATTACTTCAGCCAGACCTGTCCTGATTTGATGAAGCCGTTCCGACATGGCTACATCCGGGTCAGGACGGATCATCCCGTCAGCAACCCAGATCAGCCGGTTGCCATCAAACCGAACAATCCCCCAGCCTGTTATCCTAAGCCCCGGATCAATGCCACATATCCGCATGTTCAGCCTTTCTGACGCGATAATATCTTGAGCGTATTTGCACCGCGAAGATGTTTATCCATTCATCTTTGCCATGACATCTTCGGGGATATCAACATTTGAAGCAACGTTCTGTACATCATCCAGATCATCAAGCGCATCCATCAGTTTCATGAATGTCTGTGCCTGATCTTCGTTAATCGGGGTTGTGTTATGCGGTTTCCACGTCAAATCGGATTCTTCTGGTGTGCCGAAACTTTGCTCCAGCGCTTCACGGACGCTGTTATAATCCTCAACCGCAGTTGTGATTTCATGGCCGTTATCATCGCTTTCAACATTATCAGCACCGGCATCAAGTCCGGCTTCGAACATTGCTTCGTCATCCGCCGCATCATGGGGATAGAGGATTTGCCCGACCCGATCAAACATGAAACTGACGCTGCCTGTTTCCCCCAGATTTCCGCCAAACTTATTGAATGTAGCGCGAACTTCTGAGGCGGTGCGGTTGCGGTTATCGGTTAATGCTTCCACAATGACAGCAACTCCGCCGGGGCCATATCCTTCATATCTGATCTCATCATATTGTTCGCCATCGCCGCCTTCGGCTTTTTTCAGAACACGGTCAATATTATCTTTGGGCATATTAGCCCCACGACATGCCAATAGCGCGGTTCGCAATCTGGGATTGCCTTCGGGGTCTGTGCCGCCTTTTGCCGCCACGGCCAGTTCTTTAATCAGGCGCGTGAACTTTTTTGCCCTCTTGGCATCCTGCGCACCTTTGCGATGCATGATATTTTTAAATTTGGAATGGCCTGCCATTACTCCATCATCCTTATGTCTGTTGCTTTGCTTCTATTCTGAAACTTCTATAGCTTAGCATATATGGTACTATATTTTCGCCATCTACACTATACGCTATGCTGGCATTATGCCACCCCAACCGCCGTTCTGATAGCATCATTGCATCATATCTATGTCACGTCTGGGATAACGTGCCGCCACGCCGGAACGGGGTGATATCCGTCGCAAGGCCAGTGTCATCATTGGTATCAACAATAATCCCGCTTAAGGATGGCTCACCCATAGCCACGCTAAGTTTGCCATTATCAACGCCAATAAAGCGGCCGATAGCCGCCTCAGCATTCATCCCGATAACCGATGTATAATCTCCGCACATACCAACATCCGTCATATAGGCCGTGCCTTTGGGCAGAATACGGTGATCAGCAGTCGGGATATGCGTATGAGTGCCAACAACCATGGAAACGCGGCCATCATACAGAATCCCCGTGGCGTTTTTCTCGCTTGTTGCCTCACCATGAACATCAATCATGATAGCATCCGTGTCTTCAGTCAGCTTTACGGTATCCAGCACCGCTGATAAAGCCGGAAACATAGGCTCATTAGGTGCCATAAACAGATTGGCCATGGCATTAACCACGGTCAACCGCAAACCGGCATCATTCGTCACCGTTACAATGCCGTTGCCTGATGTTCCTTCGGGCATATTGATCGGCCGGATCAAGCGCGGTTCCTTTTCGATATAGGCAAAAATCTCACGCTTGTCCCAGACATGATTGCCGGTGGTCATTGCATCCACACCAACCGCTAGAAAGCTATCAGCGATATCCGGAGTGACGCCAAATCCGCCAGCAGAGTTTTCGACATTGACGATAACAAAATCAGCGGCCAGTTCTGCTCTGATGTCTGATACTGTTTCTATGACTTTCTGTCTGGCCGCGCGGCCAACAACATCACCTAAAAATAATATACGCACCTGATCAGCCTTTCTTTCGCCTTGTGTCTTATCTGATAAATCCCTGCTCGGTCAATATGGCGTTGAGCGCCGCATCATATGCACCAACCGGAACCACGGCAACTTGTTGGCCAGCATAGGCCATGCCAACAGCCATGACGTTTTGTGTTCCATTATGGCGAATAGCAGCAAGAGTTCTGTCATAAAACCCGCCACCGTAACCTAGCCGGTAATAGGACTGATCAAAAGCCAGTAGCGGTGCCAGTATCAGATGCGGGGTCACAACCTGAGCTTCTGGTGACGGCTCAGACGTGCCATAAAGCCCGTCAATCAGCGTATCGCCAGTTTGCCAGCGATGAAAAATAAGCGGTGTTTCCGGCTTGGGGGTGGCTGGCAGGCAGGTGTCAATTCTGCTATCAGCCGCAATTAATGCCGCCATCAATGGCAAGGGGTCAATTTCTGTGCGGATAGGCCAGTATCCTGCAACAATCAGCTTGTCTGCATCCTGTTGATCTGATGCTACCGGAAACAGATTCTGATCTGTTGCCCATGCGATTAAAGCCTTTGCCTGCCCTGCCAGTTTTTGTGGCGCCATGGGATCGTTTTCTTTGAGCGCTTTGCGCTGTGCCGACTGGGTTTTCCGAAGCTGCGCTTTTTGTTCGGTTAAACGGTCTTCTGTTGTAAGCATGTCATTTTCGCCGTTAGTCGTATGATTGGCGGTCATATTGTTGGCATCCTTATGATCAAGGCAAAAGCGGCAGATATGATGTGTAGCCAGAATACCGTTGGTCTTATTATCCTCTGTGGCCTGCAAAGCAGGTGGGCGTCACAATGAACAGGCCACGACCTGAACAGAGGCAACTCCCGAGAGTAATGTTATGGCCCCAGGGATTAATTTACCTGACGAATATTCCAGCTACTGTAGATAAGGTTTAATGCGGCTTGATCTGGGATGCAAGCCGTTCGATGCGCGCGGTTACACTTTCGATACTGGCAATGATCTGATCGTGATCTGTATCTGTTGCCGCTGGCACTTGTTCTGATCCGGCGGCTTCTGGTGATGCAGTGGTTTTATTTTCCAGCTCATTCACCCGATCAGCAAGGATCAAGCCCACCATAACAAGCAAACGCGATTCGTTGATCGAGCTGTTACCATCAGCGATTTGACGCGAGGTTTCATCCAGCCGTGCGGCCAGTGATTTAATATGATCTTCCTCACCCGGATTACACGCTAACGGATAATTATTGCCATTGATGGTAATGGTGACTCTGCCCTCAGCCATGATTATGATTCTCCGCCCGGTGCCTGCTCTAGCAAGGCAATAGCCTCAGCCATCATGGTTTCAATATCGTGAATATGTTGCTTTAGCATATCATCATCCGCCGCAGATGCCGGCATAGCAGGCATATCAGCAATGCTATTTTCTAACGTGCCAAGCGCATCAGAAAGATGTTTCAACGCATGTTCGAGTTTTTCACTCACTCTTGAATTCCCTTTATCAGGCTGAATTGTTAGCCTTAATCTATAGGTGGCAGGTCATAGATTACATCATATCTAATACAAAAATATCTATTATCTACTGATATTTACTTGCCATACTTCTCTTATCATAACAATAAAGAGTTTACAGAGCTTGCGTCAATGCTTCTTCGCATAAAGATTTAAAAAAGAATGCCAACATATTAACCTGCCGATTGACGGATGGGGTGATTTTTGATCTATGACCGTGTATAAGGCTGTTCTATGGTGGGAAGAATGGAGAATGAATGATGAAAATTACCAGAAATGTGCGCCGTATTCTAGATTTCTACGAATCCGATAGCCCCGGAGTCAAAGCTAATCTGGCCCGAATATTAATGCAGGGCAAGTTAGGCGGCACCGGAAAGCTGGTCATTCTTCCTGTTGATCAGGGATTTGAACATGGGCCTGCCCGAAGCTTTGCGCCTAATCCTGCGGCTTATGATCCGCATTATCATTATCAGCTGGCGATTGATGCCGGACTATCTGCCTATGCGGCACCTCTCGGCATGCTAGAAACTGGCGCAGATACGTTTGCCGGTCAGATACCAACCATTCTCAAAGTAAACTCATCAAACTCGCTTGCCCAATCCAGTTCGGCACCGACACAAGCGATTACCGGTTCGGTTAGCGAAGCCTTGCGCTTGGGTTGTAGTGCTATCGGCTATACCATCTATCCCGGATCAGATGCCGCGTTTGATATGATGTCTGAGTTTCAGGACATGGCAGCAGAGGCCAAAGCGCTTGGTCTGGCGGTGGTGTTATGGTCATATCCGCGTGGTGGTGCATTAAGCAAAGATGGCGAAACCGGATTTGATATTTCTGCTTATGCCGCGCATATGGCGGCATTGATGGGCGCGCATATCATTAAAGTAAAGCCGCCAACAGCATATCTGGAACAGGATGCCGCAAAGAAAGTCTATGACGCGCAAAATGTGGCTTCTGCGACACTGGCCGAACGGATCAGCCATATTGTCCAAAGCTGTTTTAACGGTCGCCGGATGGTTGTTTTTTCCGGTGGGGCGGCCAAGGATACCGATGGCTTGCTGAATGAAATTCGCCAATTGAGAGATGGCGGCGCAACAGGTTCTATCATTGGGCGCAACACATTCCAGCGACCACGCGAAGACGCGCTGGCCTTGCTGAATACCATTATTGATATCTACAAAGGCAAAGCATAAAGGACAATTCCATGAAATTAAACGGTAATGCCATTCGCCCCGGAAACGTCATCGAACACAATAAACGACTGTGGGTTGCAGTAAAAATTTCACATGTAAAACCGGGCAAAGGTGGCGCGTTCGCGCAAGTGGAATTGCGTGATATTCGTGATGGAACAAAGCTGAATGAACGCTTCCGGTCTTCTGAAACCGTGGAACGGGTGATCCTAACCGAATCTGATGCGACTTTTCTCTATGAAGATGGTGATAATCTGATTTTCATGGATCAAACCAGTTTTGAACAAGTCGCTGTACCGGAACAAATGGTGGGTGAACAGGCAAAATATCTGCAGGATGGTATGACCGTCACGATCAATAGTCACGAATCCGAACCTATTTCTATCCAACTGCCTGATACCGTGGTAGTAGAAGTGCTTGAGGCAGATGCCGTTGTCAAAGGGCAAACCGCTTCATCCAGTTATAAGCCGGCTATGGTGGATGGTGATATCAAAGTGATGGTTCCGCCCCATATTGAGGCAGGAACACGCATCGTCATCAAACCCGAAGATGGCACCTATGTGGAACGGGCTAAAGACTAACCCGCTGACACATTTTCTGAAAGGAATATATCATGGCGCAATCAGCGCTTATTAACGTAATCCGAATGGCCGCCGAACGTGCCGCTCGTGGGCTTCTCCGTGATTTTGGTGAAGTTGAAAATCTTCAGGTATCACGCAAAGGCGTAGCTGATTTTGTATCCAATGCTGATCTGGATGCAGAGAAAATCATTGTTGCCGAACTATCAAAAGCGCGCCCCGGATGGGGTTTCATCATGGAAGAAGGCGGCGTTGTTGCCCCTGCTGAAAATGATGGGCCGTCATGGATTATTGATCCGCTTGATGGCACAACAAACTATATCCACGGCATTCCGCATTTTTCGATATCCATTGCCGCTATTGATAAACCGCTCAAGCAAGGCGGAAAATTGATTGCTGGCGCGGTGTTTGATCCGTTGAAGCATGAATTCTTTTTTGCCGAGATTGGTAAAGGCGCATTTCTGAATGATCGCCGTATTCGTGTGGCTGGCCGTAAAAGACTTGATGAAGCACTATTTGCGACTGGCATCCCTTTCATGGGACGTGGTTCAGAAGACCAGCATACGCAATATCTGAAAGAACTTAAAACCGTTATGGAATCATCAACCGGCGTTCGCCGCATGGGATCAGCCGCGCTTGATCTGGCATGGGTTGCCGCTGGCCGTGTGGATGGTTTCTGGGAACACGGGCTTGATATATGGGATGTGGCCGCAGGTGTGATTATTGTCCGCGAAGCAGGCGGCATGATTTCCGACCATCAGGCCAGAAGTAAGGTTCTGGAATCAGGCAATATTGTGGCAGGTAATAGCACTATGCATTCCGGGCTATTGAAAATGTTGAAAAATAGCCGTCAAAAATAAATCTGTTTGTTCCACATTATTGCCAAAATAAATCTGTTATACTGTTAACAGATAGCTGTGGAGACAATAATGAGTTACCCAACACGATACATCATCCGCATGATGGTATTCTTGGTGGTCATCGCGACCATTGTCGGATTGCTATATTCCCCTCTGTCATGGGCGTTTTTTGGAAATCCGGTTATCAACAGCATCATACTTATGGCGTTGATCATCGGCATCGGGTTCATTTTCCGTCAAACCACCCGATTATTACCTGAATACCGCTGGATGCGCGTTATGCGTTCCGGCAATATTGGTTCTGGCATGCGGGTCAAACCTAGCCTGCTGGCCACGGTTGCTGTTATGTTTTCGGATGAAAACCGGCTCACCAATAATATGTCTGCACAAAGCATGCGGTCTGTTCTGGACGGTGTGGCTGTCCGGCTGGATGAAAGCCGTGAGATTTCGCGCTATCTGATCGGCTTACTTGTCTTTCTTGGGCTTCTTGGAACATTCTGGGGGTTACTGGAAACCATTCAGGCGGTTGGGTTTGTAGTGTCAGGGATTGATACGCAAACCGCCGATTTTGGCAAGTTAATGCAAGAGTTCAAAAGCGGATTAGACGCGCCATTATCCGGCATGGCGACCGCGTTTTCATCATCTTTATTCGGGTTGGCCGGATCATTAATACTGGGGTTTCTTGATCTGCAACTGGGGCAAGCATCCAGCCGTTTCTATTCTGATCTGGAAGACTGGCTATCGACCATGGCACGGTTCAGTGATGGCGGCGGTGACGGGCTTGATCCGGCTATATCAATGGGGCTATCCGAAGAAGCCGCCGACCGGATGCTGGAATTAACGCGGCATATTGGCAAATCCGAACAGGAACGCGGCCAGATGCTGCATACACTGCAAGAAATCAATAAAACGCTGTCAGCATTACGCCAGCATCAGGATCAGAATCAGATGGTAGCAGAAGGCCTTGATGCGCTTCAGCAATCGTTGTCTGTACTGGCACATAACATGGCTAATGACAGAAAAGACGTGATTGATGCCATGACAACGGAACTGCGGGCGTTATCACGGGCGGTTGCCGCGATTTCCCGAAAGGCGAATTAATGGCATTAGCGCGCCGTTCATCATCGCGTGATCAGGGGTTAATCTGGCCGGGTTTTGTTGACGGGCTGGCAACATTGCTTATGGTCATCATTTTCGTATTGATGGTGTTTTTCCTTATCCAGATCAATCTGGCACAGCGGTTATTCGGGCAAGACGAAACGCTAACCGAATTACGGATTGAGCTGAATGAGCTAACATCACTGTTAAACATGGAACGTCAGGAAAATGACGAATTGGCACTGGCACGCCAGCAATTACAGATCGCACTGGATAAAAGCTATGCCGATGCGCTGACCATGGAAGACCGGCTGGCGGCGATGCAAAAGGCGTTACTTATTCTCGAAGATGATAAGCTAAGTCTGCTGGCCGAACGTGATGCGCTTACCGCTGATAAAGACACGCTAACCGTCAACCGCGACAGCCTGGAAGCAGATAAAGCCAAGCTAATAGCCGAACGTGATCTGCTGGTTGAAAAGCTGGCAAAGCTGGAACAGAATATTGACAACCTGACAAATCAGCTTGCCAGTGCCGAAAATGCCGAAGCCAGCGCAAATGTTGAAATATCTGATCTGGAAACACGACTGGCCAGCATGGAAGACCGGATTGCCGCGATGCTGGCTGATCGTGATCAAAGCGCGCGGGACTTGACGGCCAGCCGGAATGAAGTTCTGGAAATGACTACCGCTATGCTGACGCTGCAGCAACGGCTAGAAGAATTGCAGGCATTGCTGGATGAAAAAACCGAAGAAGCGCGGGAAGCTAAACAAGTCACCGCTAATCTGACCCAGCAATTAAACGAAGCGCTTTCAAGCAAAGTTGCTGAGCTAAGCCGTTTCCGGTCTGAGTTTTTTGGCCGCCTGCGTGATGTGCTGAAAGACCGGACAGATATTACCATTGTTGGTGATCGCTTTGTTTTCCAGTCTGAGGTGCTATTCGCGCTTGGATCAGCTGATATCGGAGCAGAAGGCGAAGGGCAGTTAGACCAGCTAGCCAAAGCCTTAAAACAGCTCACCGAACAGATTCCCGATGATATCGACTGGGTGCTTCAAGTTGATGGACATACCGATAATCTGCCTATATTCACCAATGAATTCAGCGATAACTGGGCGCTATCCACGGCTAGAGCATTGTCTGTTGTGCGCTATCTGATCAAAAGCGGCATAGACCCCAAGCGTCTGGCGGCAAACGGATATGGAGAGTTTCAACCCATTGATCCCGCCGATACCGCCGAAGCCCGACAAAAAAACCGCCGGATTGAATTTAAATTGACAAGACGTGTCACACGGTCACAAAATCCTTCATAAGAACTAATAATAATACTTATGGATAGTGATGAATATAACCGTCCCATACGGATGCTGTCTTGCGTTTACTATTTCTGTTTTTGGTTTATCCGGATGTAATCCGCATGTAACGGCATTGCGTCATGAACCGGCACCAACAGAATATTTTACCATTGTGGCTCATGAACAACTATCGCAAAATCTTGATCAGATGTTGCAGACACGGATCAATCATCTGGTCGCTGATCATCAGGATATCGATTTGCCCGATACAATGCCCGATAAAATGACCGGTATCATGCCCGACATAATGGCCAATCAAATGGATGTGATGAATATTTATCAATTCACCACAGATGGCCAGATGCGCTTGACATGCGAAGGCAGTATTTGTGATGGCGCCATATTTGACGGGGCGGTCATTATAGACATTGATCGCAACGTCCAGCAGATATCGATTGATCATATCCGCCTGCAAGATCAGTCGCTTCTGTTCACCCTAAACGGCCAGATCACCAAAAGATTTGGTGCTGTTGAAACTATTCTTAACCCCGCAAATGTTGATATGCGGCTAATCACGCCAAATGCCGATATAACGTTAGACCAGTCAGGCGTTCTGGGGATTCATGATTTGCCATCATATGATGATCTGCCACTATCGGATAACATCGCGGTGGAGCTATCGCATCAACACAGCCAAACCTATTTTACCGGTCAGGTGATACCGGACAAATGATACCGGCCAGATAATATGGTTTAGTGATTAAGTCCGGTCATGAATTGAAGCGAAGCCAGTTTATGATAAACCGGTGAAGTGGCCAGCAATGTATCATGATCACCAGACGCTATAAGCTGGCCGTTATCCATAACCAGAATCCGGTCTGCATTGATAACCGTTGATAACCGGTGAGCGATAACAATCGTGGTGCGATTCTGCATCAGATGCATCAGCGCGGATTGTACTTTCTGTTCTGAAGAAGAATCCAGCGCTGAGGTTGCTTCATCAAGCAATAAAATCGGCGCATCTCTCAACAATGCTCTGGCAATGGCTAGTCGTTGCCGCTGGCCACCGGATAATTGCACGCCTTTTTCCCCAATCAGGGTGTTATAGCCTTGCGGCAAATCCGTGATGAAGCTATGGGCATTGGCTTCTTGTGCGGCCTGTTCAACCGCCGCTGGTGATGCATCGGGTTTACCAAAAGCAATATTGTCATAAACCGTGGATGAGAACAGCGACGCATTTTGCGGCACAACCGCTATATGTCCGCGCAAGTCATCAGTTTTTATATCTTTTAGATCAATTCCACCAATGCTAATTGTCCCCATAGCCGGATCATAAAGCCGAAGCAACATTTTGAAGATTGTGCTTTTACCAGCTCCACTTTCCCCGACAATAGCAATGCTTTCGCCCTGTTTCATCGTGACGCTAAACTGATCCAGTGAAGATTGTTGTGGCCGTGTCGGATAGCTGAATGAAACCTGATCAAATGTGATGAACTGATCACGCTGATCAGCAGAAAGTTGTTCAGGGAAAGCCATTGGTGTTTGTGGTTCAGGCAGATAATCATTCTGGCTAAGCAATTCTGCTATCCGTTCCGCCGCCCCGCCCAGCCGTTGCCACTCACCGCCAATATCCGATAATGCCCCGACCGATGTCGCAACTAGCGCGGCATAGAATACAAAAGCAGATAAATCACCAGCGCTGATTTCTCCTTTTAGCAAATCAAGCCCGCCCAGCCATAAAATGAAAGTAATGGCGGCAAATACCAGAAAAATCACCATGCCGCTCATGATGCCGCGAAGCAATATGCGCTTGCGTGAAGCGTTGTAGCTATTTTCTGCGGCCTGCTCAAACCGCCTGACCATCGTGTCACCCTGTCCAAAGGCCAGAATATCATCAATAGACGACAGGCTTTCTTCGATTTCCACCGACAGATCAGCAATTCTGTCTTGTGCAATCCGTGATTGCCGCCGCAACATACGGCCAATAACAACCAGCGGCACAACCACCAATGGCACCACCCCCAGAATAACCAGTGTCAATTTGGGCGAGGTCAGGACAACCATAATCAGACCACCCACCAACAACAGCATATTTCGGGCAGCCATGGACATGCTGGATGCCAGTATTGATTGAATCATGGTGGTATCAGTAGAAAAGGTAGAAATCAGATCACCGCGCCGCCGGTTTTCAAACCATGACGTTGATAATCCGATCATGTGACGATACATGGCTTTACGGATATCGGAAATAACACGTTCAGCCACGCGATTGATTAGCACCGTCCGCATATAGCTTCCTACCGCCAGAAGCGCTGTAATGCCAACACATATCATGATGGCCCGGCGAAGCAGAGTTTCTTCCCCTTGTCCGAACCCCGAATCAACCAGCAATGCAATGCCGCGACCAAGCGATAACAACGCCACCGCGACCAACAGGATAGATAACAAAGCCAGAATAATCTGTTTTTTATGTGGTGCTATCCAAGGCCAGAATACCCGCATGGATGCGATTACGCCTGTCTGCCCAGTCGTATTTTTGGCATCAATGTCACCTTCAGATGGCATCTGACCGATGTTTTGTTCTGTTTGTTGAACCATATATCATGTCTTAACGGTTTTACCCGAAAACGCAAAAGATAATTAGTCGCAGGAAAATCATCAGATTAGACTTGCATGCACGCGCTGATTTGGCTATAAACCGCCTGTTCTCAAGTCCTCACACACAGACAGAGGCAAAACAGGGATTATTACGATGAAAAAAGACATACATCCGGATTATCACACAATTAAAGTCATCATGACCGATGGAACCGAATACGAAACACGTTCCACCATGGGCAAAGAAGGTGATGTCATTCGTCTGGATATTGATCCTAAATCACATCCGGCGTGGACTGGTCAGCATCGTATTGTTGATTCCGGTGGTCAGGTTGCCCGCTTTAATAAGCGCTTTGCTGGTCTGGGTTCTAAATAATCCCGACTTCACCGGACTGAACCTGAACAAATTTTTATCGAATAGCGATTACAGCATCTTGTAATCGCTTTTTGCGTTTCATATATAAATATTGTTGACAGCCATCATGGTGTCAACGGCAATGCACGGACTGATGGTCACATGACATTAGCACCGGATATTGCCAGATTTAACCTGTTCTGCTCTGGCAAGGGCAGATAGCATTGCTTTAAGGAGGATGCACATGAATGCACTAGATTTAACCCCTGTTTTCCGTTCCGCTATCGGATTTGATCGAATGGCCAATCTGGTCGATAATCTGATGACCGGCACTAATCCGGACAGCCAATCAAACTGGCCACCCTATAATATCGAAAAACATGGCAAAGAAAGTTACCGCATTACAATGGCGGTAGCCGGATTTGGTGAAGAAGATATCGATGTTACGGTTCATGATCAGATGCTGATTGTTCGTGGCAAGCAGGATGACCAGCAAGATAAGGAAAAAACCTATCTGCATCGCGGGATTGCCGGACGTGGCTTTGAACGCCGCTTTCAGTTGGCCGACTTCATCGAAATTGATGGCGCCAGCATGAAAAACGGATTGCTTCATATTGACCTGCAACGGGAAATACCCGAAGCCATGAAACCACGCAAGATTAGCATCACATCATCTGATAGCTCAGCTGGTAACAAAGCTAAAAAAATCACCAAGGATTAATGGTCTAATAGATTAATTCTTGAAAAAGCCACATAAAGAAAAAGCCTGCCACAATATATGGCAGGCTTTTTTGTTTGTATCGTGGATATCGAGAATAGACGTGATTATGACTGGCGCTGTCTGATGGTTGCCTGCGCCGCCGCTAATCTGGCCACTGGCACACGGAAAGGCGAACAGGAGACATAGTCCAGCCCACATTTTTCAAAGAAATCAACCGAATCAGGATCACCACCATGTTCACCGCAAACTCCGAGCTTGATATTCGGGCGTTGCTTGCGGCCTCTGTCACAACCCATTTGAACCAAGGCGCCAACGCCCTCAATATCGACTGTTATAAACGGATCACGCGGATAAATCCCCGCATCGGCATAGTCGCGCATGAACTGCCCCGCATCGTCGCGGCTAATGCCTAACGCTGTCTGGGTCAGATCATTTGTGCCGAATGAGAAAAACTCAGCATCAATAGCCAGATCATCAGCAATCAAACATGACCGTGGCAGTTCCACCATCGTACCAACCATATAGGGAATGGGCTGGCCGGTTTCGGCTTTGATCTGTTCAGCCTGGTCATCAATAATCTGACGGCAAATTTCCAGCTCGCGCCGGGTCGCGGCTAGCGGTACCATCACCTCAACATCAACCGGTGCGCCGGTTTCTTTTGTTACATGCGCACAAGCCTCAAAAATAGCACGCGCCTGCATCGCACATATTTCAGGATAAGTGATGGCCAGACGGCATCCGCGATGCCCTAGCATAGGGTTTAATTCATGCAATTTAGTGGAACGATCACGCACATATTCCAGACTGACACCAGCTTGTTTGGCAATTTCTGCCATATCGTCTTCGTTATGTGGCAAAAACTCATGCAAGGGAGGATCAAGCAAACGGATTGTCACCGGAAGCCCCTTCATGATCTGGAACAGCTCAATGAAATCCTGCCGCTGCATGGGCAAGAGCTTATCCAGTGCTTTCTGGCGGCCAGCGGTATCATTGGCGATAATCATCTCACGCACCGCAACAATCCGTTCCGCGTCAAAAAACATGTGTTCTGTCCGGCTAAGGCCAATTCCTTCAGCACCAAATTCCAGCGCCATTTTTGCATCTGTCGGCGTTTCGGCATTAGCCCGGATTTTCATTCGCCGTGCCGCATCTGCCCAAGAAATCAATGTACCAAACACGCCTGATAATTCCGGCTGGATAGTCGCTACTTCACCCAGATAAACCTCACCCGCGCCGCCATCAATGGTAATAATATCGCCTTCGCTTATCTGATGTGCGCCTATTTTCACAACCTTTGTTTCGGCATTGATAATCATATCACCAGCACCGCAAACACATGGCCGTCCCATCCCACGCGCCACTACTGCCGCGTGGCTGGTCATGCCGCCGCGTGCGGTCAGAATACCGGTCGCCGCATGCATGCCATGAATATCTTCGGGGCTGGTTTCTATCCGTACCAGAATAACTTTATGCCCAGCCATGGCCATTTCTTCGGCCTTATCAGCGGTTAAAACGACCTTGCCTGATGCCGCGCCGGGGGATGCCGGCAAGCCGCGCAGGATCATGGTTTTATCTGCCGATGGGTCAAGGGTCGGATGAAGCAGTTGATCCAGCGACATGGCATCAACCCGCATAATGGCTTCGTCTTTGGTGATCAGCTGTTCTTCGGCCATTTCAACCGCCATTCGCAACGCGGCTTCGGCTGTCCGTTTGCCCGAACGGGTTTGCAACATGTAGAGCTTATTCTGCTGGATGGTGAACTCAATATCCTGCATGTCGCGATAATGGGTTTCCAGCGTCTGCCGCACCTGACATAGCTGATCAAATACCGCTGGCATGGCTTCTTCCATGGATAGTTGTTCCAGCCCGCTTTGCTGTCTTTCCAAGGCGGTCAGATTACGCGGTGTCCGGATACCGGCGACCACATCTTCACCTTGTGCATTGATCAGAAACTCACCATAAAACGCATTTTCACCTGTTGATGGATTGCGGGTAAATGCCACGCCTGTGGCGCAATCATCGCCCATATTTCCAAATACCATCGCCTGAATATTAACCGCCGTTCCCCATTCCGCCGGAATATTATTCAGCTTGCGATAAGTGATAGCACGGGCGTTCATCCAGCTGCCGAATACGGC
>JAHEII010000086.1:418-6354 GCA_024639485.1 Alphaproteobacteria bacterium | reverse complement strand
AGAAGTAATATTTGGAAATACCGATGCATCAACCACCCGCAATCCATCAACTCCAAACACGCGCATCGTATGATCAACAACAGCGGTTTTTGCATCTGCCCCCATCCGGCATGTCCCGACAGGATGGAATACGGTTCCACTTCTTTTGCGGAAATCATCCAGCATCATATCATCGCTCATCTGTGACACATCGGCATGGAATGGTGCATCAATCAGACGCTTCATGCTATCAGTATTTGCAAAAGCCCGACACAGCTTGGCACCATCGACTACCATCTGGCAATCCTGATTAGTGGCAAGTGAGTTCGGCATAATCCGTGGCTTACTGGTAGGATCAGCATCGGCAATCTGTATCTGGCCACGGCTAGTTGGGCGGGTAGGCGAAAATCCGATAATAAATCCCGGAAACGGGTCTGTATTTATAATCGTCCGGGTACCAGCAGGCGTGGTAGTATAAGTCACCGGATTAAAATAAATCTGCTGATCTGGCCGCTTCATATCAGCGTTGCTGCGAAAATACCCGCCACATTGATTCACCGAAAGCGCCATAGGCCCCCGACGCGTAAGCGCATATTGCAAGGCAAGTTTAATCCGCCCCGGCCATGAATGCAGGACATTATTCAATGTCGGCTGATTAGCTTTAAAATAGTAATTGATCCCCAGATGATCCTGCATATGCGCACCAACATTCGGGTTATCCACCACAGGCGTGATCCCATGCTGGTTGAGCAGATGCCCGTCACCAATGCCTGACCGTTGCAAGATAGCAGGACTGGCAATTGATCCGGCAGACAGAATAATGTCTGTTTTTGCTCTGACCATATGCCGTTTGCCGCGCCAGATATAAGACACGGCAACCGCACGGTTTTCTTCAAAATGAATGCGGTCCACCTGTGCTTTGACCCGCAAGGTCAGATTTGATCGCCGCAAAGCTGGCTTCAGAAACGCCCGTGACGATGCGTTACGGCGGCCATTTTTAGTATTGATCCGATAGGTAATCGCGCCTTCGTATGGCGGGTGATTATAATTATTATGGCATGGATAATTTAGCTCATTCGCGGCATCAAAAAAATAGCGGCTCACCGGATGCGTCTGATCTGATACATCCTGAACCGTCATCGGCCCCATACTTATTTTAGAACTGGTTTTAGAGCCAGATTTAGAGCTGGTTTTAGAGCCAGTTTCGGGGCGGGTTTCTGTGCCGTCAACAGCGATATGGGTTTCCATCGCATCATAGGCGGCGGTGACGGTATCCGCGTTCCAGCCTGCCGCGCCAGCATCCTGCCAGTCATCAAAATCATGGGGCAAACCACGGGCATAAATCATGGCATTAATAGCCCCCGACCCACCTACCACCTTACCGCGTGGCCAGTATCCTTTGCGGCCATCCAGTGCTGGTTCCGGCTCGGTTTCATATTGCCAATTCAGATCAGGATGAAAAAAGGTTTTGCCATAGCCAATGGGGATATGCACCCATGGTGAGGTATCTTTGCCGCCTGCCTCAAGCAATAGAATTTGGCGGGATTTATCTGCGCTCAATTGTCCGGCCAGCACACAGCCAGCCGAACCAGCGCCTATGATTATTGTATCGAAAACATCCATTACACTGGCCACTAAAAAACATAAATTACACTCCGGACAGTGTAGCCAGATTTATCTTTTTCAAAACAAAAAAATGTGCAAATCCGGATATTTATTATCTATCATTACTATGTTTATTCGTCTGCCATTGCTTCGATCTGTGCCGGGGTCATCCAGCATGACAGATAATAGGTACCATTTGATATTTGCAGTGCCAGTACCGATTTGTTTATCGGCTGATCATTGGCTGGTAATCGCGGGATACCATTGCTGTCCAGCAATCCGCTCAGCACATTTGCCTTAACCCCGAAATTGGTATTTTCCGGAATATCGCCAAAATGTTCCAGCAGATATTCGACATTCAGCTTGGCAACCGCGACCCCAACCAGATTGCCATAATCATCCAGAATAGGGCCGCCGCTATTACCGCTTTGAAGCGCGGCATCAATCTGAATATTGGAATAGTCATTTCCGATACCGGTCAGCGAACTGATTATGCCTTTGGTCACTTTGACAGATGAGCTTAGCTCATAGCCGAACGGATAGCCCGCGACATAAATATCCTGCAACAATTCCGGACGTTTATTACTTAGTGCAAATACCGCCGCCGGCGAAAAATCCGCTTTTAGCAAGGCCAGATCATTTTTCGGATCAAAAGTAACCACGGTAAGCGGATAATGCTTGCCTTTATCATGCAACACGACCTGCTCGCATCCTTCTATGACATGATAATTTGTTGCCAGATGACCATCAGCGGATACGGCAAAGCCGCTGCCTGATGCGGCAAATTGCAAATCATCATCCGGATCGGGCGCTGCTTTTTGAGGTTGGGTATCGCCTATATCGGATTGATCGGTTTGTGCGGATGGTAAGTTGCTAAAGCTGGCGCTTTCCACCCTTTCATCATCTTTCCATTGCCCGGATTCCACGCTGGCATTTGGATAGGTAGCAATCGCATAACCGTTAAGCTGATTATCTTCAAACATGCCAATATCAATACGGCCATCTGCCCAGACATAGGTTCCGAACCCTTTGAAGATGCCGTCGCTATGCATGCCTGCATAAACATCACCCGCCGCATCACCGGACTCGCTAAAAATAAAAACGCCATAGCCATCATGCGCGCCATTGCGGAAATCACCGACATATCTGTCACCGTTATCGTAAACAGACATGCCGAAACAATCATCATCATAGTCAACCGGATCACGCAAACATACCGGCAGACGGCCGCTATTATTCTGGCTATAAACAGTATTACGATCAGATATCAGCACATCATCCTGCCACACGCCTTCTTCGATAGTGCCATCTGTCATGACGGCAATCGCGTCACCATTCAGAACATTATCGGCAAACTCACCCATATCGATGCGGCCTTGTTTCCAGATATAAGCACCAATACCCGACCGGATATCATTTTCATAATCACCAATATACATATCGCCATTGGAGAACAGATAAACGCCAAATCCCTCAAACTTGCCTTTGCGGAAACGGCCAATAAACATATCATTATCAGAAAATTGATAGATGCCATGGCCGTCACGTTTTCCATCACGATGCGCGCCGATATAGCGATGGCCGCTCCATTCCGATTTTGATCCATAAATATAAGTGCCATGCCCATGCCAGCGGTTATTCAGCACTTCGCCGATATATTGATCCGTTTCGTATTCGGAATCCTGGCCAAAAGTAAAAGTAAGAAAGCATTTATCATAAGGCGGGCCCGACGTGTTTGAACAATCAGGCAATGCAGATGCCATCGCCGCACCAGATATCAGGCATGATAAAATTGCAAATAAAGATAACACCCTATACATAAACATATCTTATGCTAGCATTGCTTGTTCATAATGTGAATATGTTATGGCAAAATGCGTTAATACAGAATTCAAATCAGGTTTTTTCATGATACGACCATGTTTTGCCGAATGGCTAGGGACGTTTTTTTTGCTAGCAACCGTTATCGGGTCGGGCATCATGGCCGAAAATCTGGCTGGCGGTAATGTTGCCATTGCCCTGCTTGGCAATACTATTCCCACCGGTGCTATTCTCTATGTGCTGATCACCATGCTGGGGCCAGTATCCGGCGCGCATTTTAATCCGGCGGTGACATTGGTTTTCCTGATCAGAGGTGAGATCAAGCCCGGTCTGGCCGGATGGTTTGTTATTATGCAAATCTGTGGCGGGCTGGCCGGAATGATGGCCGCGCATCTGATGTTTGATCTACCAATCTGGCAGATATCGGAAAAAGCCAGACACGGGGTCGGTCAGTGGTCAGGTGAGCTGATAGCAACATTCGGGTTAGTGGCGACTATTCTGGCTTGCGTCAAGTATCGGGTGGAAGCCGTGCCAGCCGCCGTCGGGCTTTATATTACGGCGGCGTACTGGTTTACGTCTTCAACCTCATTCGCTAATCCGGCGGTGACAGTGGCCAGATCATTCACCAATAGCTTCGCCGGTATTCAACCTGCAGATATGCCGGGCTTCATCCTATGCCAGTTGATTGCCGCCACCATCGCGGCCTTAGTCATGGGCTGGTTGCTGGACGGTGATAAGGGGTGAAACAATCCCCCCACCTCCCCGGAAATTATTATTTTGCATTGCGGTGGGGATGCCCCTACCATAGCCGGATGACCACGCGGAAAAGCTTATGTTCAAACGCCTCATCCTGACAGGCCCCATTACCGCCGCGTTATGTGCGATGGCGGCGGTAACGTTTTTTACGCTCAATGATGTGTCGATTAAGCTGTTATCCGGCGGTTATGCACTGCATCAGATTATGCTGATCCGGTCGGCTATTGGCATTCTGGTTCTGCTGATGCTCTTTATGCCGCTGCAAGGCGGCTTTGCCATTTTGAAAACAAAACAGCTTGGCTTTCATCTGATGCGCGGCATGGCGGTGGTATTTGCCAATCTGACCTTTTTTCTGGGACTGGCCGAATTGCAAGTCGCCGAAGCCACCGCGATATTTTTTGTAAGCCCTCTGCTTATTACTTTATTTTCTATTATCTTCCTCAAAGAACAGGTCGGCTTTCATCGCTGGTCGGCGCTGGTGGTCGGGATGATCGGTATTCTGGTGATTTTGCGGCCGGGGACAGATGCGTTCAAGATAGTCTCGCTATTGCCGATTGCCGCCGCCGTGGGCTATGCGGTGCTTAATGTCTTGACGCGATATAGCGGCAAAACCGAAAGCGCGTTGACCATGTCGTTTTATATTCAGGTGACGTTGATCATGATCAGCCTTGGGTTCTGGGTTTGTGTTGGTGATGGCCGCTATGCCACCCCTGACAGTCCTGCGTTATATTTTCTGTTGCGGGAATGGACTGTCTTTGATCCGGGGGATTGGTATCTGTTTCTGATTATCGGGTTTGGTAGCGCCGCTGGCGGCTTTCTGATTGCCCAGGCCTATCGCCATGCTGAGGCCGCTTATGTAGCGCCATTTGAATATATTGCCATGCCGTTATCAATTTTCTGGGGTTATATGATTTTCCAGAACATACCGGATGGCCAGTCGCTGATTGGTATGACACTGGTCGTGGCATCAGGGCTATATTGTGTGTGGCGCGAGTCCATCAAGCATAAAAAAATACATGATGAGCCGCGCGGCTCACCCCGTTATCGGCGATAGCCAGTTTATCCTTTTATTATTTTTCCGGAATCCGGATCAGCTTACATTTTCGGTTTTTCATATTTAAACTGTTGAAGCTCTAACGCACAAAAAGCCTCAATAGCTTTATCAATGAAATTGGCTTGATTTAGCATTTCCAATTCTTTGTGTTTATCTCTCTCGGTATCCACTTTTTAAGCTTGTGTTTTCTAGTATTTGTTTAACCTTGATGCGCTGTTTGCTGTCAATTGGCAATCTATCAATATCGGTTAACAAATGCTCATATCTGATAAAAGCATCTATAATGCACTCATTATCAATATGGTAATGCAAATTGTTTGCGCCTATCAGATGCCTGTTCTCAAAAATCCAGTTTTTAAACTCAGGTCTGTTCTGACCAGATGGATTCCAGTAATAGAATGATAGTAAATAATCCCACGGGTTTCTGATAATGCTTATTTTTTTGTATTCATTCCATATATCATCACCCACATAGCGTTTGACTTCTTCCGCGGTACAATGCGGATGAAACAGCTTTGGCCAGGCAAATTTTCTAATATCTTTTTTATTTTGTTTTGAAAATCCGGATAATAATTTAGACAGGGGTAGCCGATTATTTTGCTCTTTAATCCCAAAAAGCGAATATCGTTTCTTTTCCTCATCTTTGCTCAGATTTGTGACAATGTCGTTTTTAGAAACGATGCTGGATAAAGCAAACTCCGTAGAACTCCCAGCGACTTTA
>JAHEII010000086.1:0-408 GCA_024639485.1 Alphaproteobacteria bacterium | reverse complement strand
TAAAACTCTTACATTTCCTTGTTTTTCATTTTTTATAATTAATGGCTCTAATGTTAAGAGTATAGTTCTATTATTAAATACCAACACTAATCAGTATATCAATTCTTATGCGGTTAAAAAAGTGCGAATACTATTTCACGCGATAAACATTATGACAGGATGTACAGCTATCAGATGTTGATTTAATTCCTGCCATGATTGCTGGCTTATCTGCCGCTATGGCGGCGGCGGTGATATCTTGGGTGGCGTTAATATAGTCATCTATGGCTTTGGTGAAACCGGGGGCATCTGACCAGATCGTATCAGCGGCTTCAGATGGCGGTTGGTTACTGCCAGCCGGAAAATGTTGATTTATCTGTTGCCCCCATTCGGTTAGCGATACGGATAATGTTCTGACTGTTTCAAAAT
>JAHEII010000081.1 GCA_024639485.1 Alphaproteobacteria bacterium | reverse complement strand
AAATTGACCAGATCAATACACGTCTGCGGCCAAAATGATCCGATAACCGCCCCAGTATCGGCGAGCCAATCATCATGGCCAGCGCAAATGATGCCAGCAATAATGTCATGACGGTTTCGCTTGATCCGGCTTCGTCAATTACCGCATAGGGCAATACCGGGATCAACGCCCCTACCCCAACGAAATTAACAAAAACAACAATCAACAAACCCTTCATCATGGGGCAAATATCTCACTCAGATTCAATTTTTAAACGATACTCATCATAAAGGTGATCCACATTCTGACCCCATTTCTCATGATAACAGGTCAAGAGATGTTCGGCTTGTGTTTCGTTTTTATCAACAATGGATTTCACTACGTTTAGAAAAACCGCCTCATTATCACCAACATCATTTTTAAGGTTACGGCGCTTCAATCCCTGATCAGCGATAGCGACCATGCGTTTAGCCAGCGACGATAAATCATCGCCAGCCATCTGGCCTTTCAACCCATCCTTAGCGGCGCTTATCCGTCCGGCCAGAACATCACCAGCGGAAATATGCTTGGCCAGATCAGCGGCTTCATCCAGTGCCTGATCATCATATAATAGCCCGACCCACAATGCCGGCAATGCGCAAATCATGCTCCAGTCACCGCCATCAGCACCGCGCATTTCTATAAATTGCTTTAACCGCACTTCGGGGAACGCGGTTGTTGTATGGTCTTCCCAGTCATGAATATCAGGATATTCGCCTTCATATCCGGGCAACTGGCCAGCCATGAAATCATGAAAAGACAATCCGGCTACGTCTTTGTAGTCATCGCCGCGATGCAGAAAATACATCGGCACATCCAGCAAATAATCAACCCATTGTTCATAGCCAAAACCGTTATCAAACACGCAATCCGGAACACCGGAACGATCTGGGTCTGTGTCCACCCAAGCCGCCGCCCGACTGGACAGATAGCCGGATGGCTTGCCTTCGATAAAGGGCGAGTTTGCAAAAATAGCGGTTGCTACGGGTTGCAAAGCTAGTGACGTGCGGAATTTCTTAACCATGTCTGCTTCGCTGGAAAAATCCAGATTAACCTGAATGGTACAGGTGCGAAGCATCATATCCAGCCCTTTTGTGCCCACCTTTGGCATATAGTCGCGCATGATCTGATAGCGGCCTTTCGGCATCCACGGAATATCCTGACGGCGCCATTTCGGATCAAATCCAATGCCCAGCATCCAGATACAATCCGCGGCCATGATTTCCGTCATCAGATCAAGATGGGAATGGGTTTCTGCACAGGTTTGATGCAGCGTTTTCAGCACCGCGCCTGAAAGTTCCAGCTGGCCACCCGGTTCCAGCGTGATAGATGAGCCATCATTATGCTTTGTTGCTATGATGTTGCCGTTTTCCATGACCCCTTGCCAGCCATCACGTTTGGCAACACTATCCAGGATATAGCGGATACCATGTTCATCATCATAACCGGGACGGGTTCGATTCTGACAATTAAACAGTAATTTTTCATGCTCTGTTCCGATGCCCCATTGATCAGCGGGTTTTTCGCCATCAGCAAACCACGCGATCATGCTGTCACGATCCAAAAGCTTATGTGGATGATCTGTCATGATGTGTATTCCATTCTTTATTATAAACTAGCCTGCCAGAGGCCAAGAGCAAGGATTGCCGCAGTATCTGACCTTAAAATATGTGATCCCAATGATACTCCATGAATACCCGTTTGATCTAGCAGGAAACGCGTTTCCTGATCAGAAAAGCCACCTTCCGGCCCAATCAGAATAATTGACGGCCTATCCGGTTTTTGATGATCTTTCCAGTGTTGTAAAAATGATAACATATGCGCATCAGATTGTCCGGCTTGCGCTTCGTCACAGAAAATCATCTCTTGGGTGCCAAGTCCAGCGCAAAAATCATGTAGCTTTTGCGGTTTTAACAGATGCGGAACTGACATGCGTTCCGATTGTTCTGCCGCTTCTGTTGCGATAAGCCGTAACCGTTCCAGATTAACATGCGGCGATTGCGTGAATGCAGTTAAAACCGGCGCTAGGGTGGTCACGCCTAATTCTGTTGCTTTTTCAATCATGGCTTCCATGCGCTGGCGGCGGATAGGCGCAAAAGCCAGCGTTACAGACTGGTTGATTTCGGTTTCTGGCGCTATGACTGACGGTCTGATCTGTTCGGCCAGATGCAGGGTAATTTTTTTACGGCTTATCGATACAATACGCGCCAGAAACTCACCATCGTTTTCATTGAAAACTCTGATTTCTGCCCCGTCTTTGAGCCGCAAAACCGATATCAGATAATGCGTCTGGCTATCAGTAGGTTCAATCACCACGCCAGAATCAAGCCGCCCATTCTGGGCTGGCATATGTTCCATTGGCATATATAGCCGTTGTGTCTTCCGTGTCGTCATAGGGATTGATTACTCATCCTCATGAACAGACGCAACCGAAATATCCTTTTGCTATTGATCATCTTATTCTGTCTGATCTGTTCCATCCATTAGATTGACAAGACTTGTCACAAGTCACGGCATGTCATAAAACCACCATATGTCATCATTACCAGACCATAAATCATCTAGCGATATCAAACCATTTGAACATGGATTCTGGCTGTTATTGCCGTTATGGGCGCGTGATATGCTTATCCTGATGCGGATTGACCGGCCTATTGGCTGGTGGCTTCTGCTGTTACCGGGGTGGATTATCATGCCTGTTGCCGCCCGGCTTTATGATATTGCACCGGCCCGATTGCTCTGGCTGATGGGATTATTCTGGATCGGGGCAATTGTCATGCGCGGGGCGGGATGTATCATCAATGATATCTGGGATCGGGATATTGATCCGCTAGTTGCCAGAACCAGCACGCGCCCTATCGCTGATGGCCGCGTTAGCGTCTTTGCCGCGCTGGTGATGCTTGCTGTGCTTGGCGGGATCGGGCTTACGGTATTAATACAATTACCAGCTAAAGCCATGCTAACCGGTTGCGCCGCTCTGCCGCTGATTGTGATTTATCCATTAGCCAAGCGGTTCACCGGCTATCCGCAAATCGTCCTTGGGCTAACCTTTGCATGGGGGGTGTTTCTGGGCTGGGCGGCATTTGATATCTGGCCAGATATGCGCGTCTTATGGCTTTATTCGGCGATGGCATTATGGACATTCAGCTATGATACCATTTATGCCACTCAAGATATGGCCGATGACATAAAGATCGGCATTGGCTCATCTGCATTAAGTCTTAGAAACCGGATAAAGGCTTCTGTTGGATGCGTTTATGTTCTGGTGATTATTGATCTGATCTGTTTTGCCGTGACCATTGATGCTGGCTGGGGAATGGCGGCGGCAATTGCTATCACCGGACTACATTTTTTCTGGCAAATCCGTTGCTTTGATGAAAATAATCCGGCAATGGCAGGTGTTTTATTCCGCCGCAATCGTGATGTTGGACTAATCCTTACTGGTGGCGCGTTAATCGATTACGCCCTGACATATGGTATGGCATGGCAGATGGCCGCCTGATCCAGAGTTGTCTGTTTAGATGAGGCCAGCCGTTTCATCCAGCCCAAGCGCAATATTCATATTCTGCACCGCCGCTCCTGACGCACCTTTGCCCAGATTATCCAGCCGCGCCACAATCAAACCAGCCGTATCCGGCCGCTGTTCCGGATAAAACAGATGAATATCCATGCGATTTGATCCTACCAAATCCTGCATACCCAGAAAGCCGCGATCATTCATCGCTGTCTGATCATTAGGGGCATGGACAGTCACAAATGGCTCATCCCGATAATGCTGACCCAGAGCTGTGTGAATATCGGCTATGCTAACCTGTTTACGCATCTGATCCAGATGCAGCGGCAACATGACCATCATGCCAGCATAGAAATCACCAACCATCGGCGTAAATACTGGCGGCTTATTCAACCCCCCATGCATCATGACTTCTGGCAGGTGCTTATGATTCAGATTAAGCCCATAGGCAAAATGATGTGGCGTAGCGGCATCATCCGGATGGGCATCCATGTAGGAAATCAACGCTTTGCCACCGCCGCTATATCCGCTAACCGCTGATATGGATAAACCAGCATCCGGCGATAGCAGTTGGTGTTCGGTCAAAGGCCGGATCATGGCAATCATGGCCGACGCATAGCATCCCACATTGGCAATATGCCGGCTAGCGGCAATACGGTCACGCTGACCGGTGGTGAGTTCGGGAAAACCATAAACCCAGCCATCAGCGGTACGATGCGCGGTTGACGCATCAATGATACGGCAATCCATTCCGGATGCCATATCCACGGCTTCCATAGCGCTTTCATCCGGCAAACAGAGAATGACAGCATCAGCCGCCGCCATAGCATCCCGCCGATGCGAAGCGTCTTTACGGTCGGCATCTGCTAGCTGAATCAATTCGGCATCAGGATGTGATAACAGCCGCTCACGCACCTGTAATCCGGTTGTTCCAGCCTCACCATCAATAAAAATTTTGTAGCTCATGGTTTTTCATACTGCCTGAGCGGTTGCGGAGCAAGTCATTATCGGTTAATCACATTATCATGAGCATTGATCTTGAAACCATTATGTCCATGCTTCTGGATAATGCCAGAAAACATGGCGCCGATGCCGCCGATGCGATTGTTGCTGGCGGTGTATCCGAAGAAGTCTCAGTCCGTCTGGGCAAACTGGAATCTATCGAACGATCCGAAGACCGGAATATCGGCTTACGGGTGTTTGTTGATGGCCGCAATGCCATTATTTCCACTGCCAGCATTGATGCTGAAAGCATTGATGAGCTAGCCGCCCGTGCCGTGGCGATGGCGCGGCTTGCCCCTCAAGACCCGTATGCCGGATGTGCGGATGCCAGCTTGCTAGCAACCGATATCCCTGATCTGGATTTAATGGATAGAACCATCCCATCCAGCGATACGCTTAAGGATTTGGCCTTTCGTGTTGAGGACGCAGCGCAATCGGTCAAGGGCATTACCAATTCCGAGGGCGGCAACGCGTCTTATGGAACATCTGCTGTCATGCTTGCCACAACCAACGGATTTTCTGCCAGTTATGAACGCAGTGGCTATGGCATATCAACCGTTTCGCTGGCCGAACATGATGGCAAAATGGAACGCGACTATGATTATAGCTCAGCTGTACATTTCGCTGATCTCAAATCACCCGAAGACATAGGCCAGAGCGCCGCTCGCCGGACATTATCCCGACTTGATGCCCGTAAAGTCAAAACCGGAAGCTTCCCTGTCATTTATGATCAACGCGTATCCAGCAGTATCAGCGGTCATATCGCCAGTGCTATCAATGGCGCGTCTATCGCCCGTGGAACCAGTTTTCTCAAAGACAGCATGGGGCAACAGATCACCAACGCCGCCATTACCATGCGCGATGATCCCTTGCGGCCGCGCGGAGCTGGTTCATCCGGATTTGACGGCGAAGGATTAGCCAGACGCGAACGTGTCATGATTGAACATGGTATCCTGAATGGCTGGTTCCTTGATCTGGCCAGCGCCCGGCAATTAGGGTTGGAACCCACAGGCAATGCCAGCCGTGGCACCAGTTCCTCACCATCACCATCCACAAGCAACTGGATCATGGACGCAGGCCAGCTCAGCCGCGATGAGTTAATTGCCAATATTGACGAAGGTTTTCTGGTAACGGAATTAATCGGCTCATCTGTCAGCCTGATTACTGGTGATTATAGCCGTGGCGCATCCGGTTTCTGGATCGAAAAAGGCCAAATCACCTATCCGGTAACAGAAGGCACGATAGCCGGCAATCTCAAAGACATGCTGATGACTATCACCCCGGCTAATGATCTGGACTTTACGCGGTCAAATATTACACCTAGCTTACGCATTGACGGAATGACTGTCGCAGGCGGCTAAGCAGATGAAAAATTCCGAAAAAAAACAGATATCAAACTGGACTTATCTGATGCTAAAGGATCACGGATGTTTGCGGCTATGCTGGCATAATCTGTATCAGATATCCGACGAAGCATGGCGATCCAATCAACCGACCCCCGGACGGATTGCGGCGGCGGCAAAAAATGGCATTAAGACTATTATAAATCTGCGGGGGCCGCGCAATGATGGCGGCTGGCGACTAGAAAACGAAGCGTGCCAGAACCACGGCTTGACGCTGGTGGATTTTACTATCCGGTCACGAGCGGTTCCTGATGCTACCACTATTCACGCCGCCAAAACATTATTTGAAAATGTCGAATATCCTATTTTGATGCATTGCAAATCCGGTGCTGACCGGGCGGGCATCATGTCAGCGCTTTACCTGTTGCTTCGTCAATCCGCGACTTTGGATGAAGCCAGTAAGCAGTTAGCGTTGAAATATCTGCATATCCGGCA
>JAHEII010000066.1 GCA_024639485.1 Alphaproteobacteria bacterium | reverse complement strand
GTTTATTTTAACGCATGGGGCGGTTCACCTGCCATTAACAGCTATATTGACTGGGTAGCAACACGTGTTGCGGATGAATACGGGATCAGGCTGGTGCATGTAAAATTATCAGCCACTTCAGATGCCGTATCCCGCATTTTAGCAGAAAAAACCGCTGGCAAGTCAGCTGGTGGTTCTGTTGATCTGATCTGGATAAACGGTGAAAACTTTGCCGCGATGAAGCATAATGATCTGTTACGATCTGATAGCTGGGCATATGATTTACCATCATTCGTTTATACTGATCCGGTGGCATTGCCCGGTATTCTCAATGATTTTGGTGTGCCAACGGACGGACAGGAAGCGCCTTGGGGCAGGGCGCAATTCATATTCGGTTATGATACCGCTTATGTTGATACACCGCCACGGTCTGCGGCTGAGCTGGCGGCATGGATCACATCCCATCCGGGGCGGTTTTCCTACCCCAAGCCATCTGATTTTATCGGGATGAGTTTTTTAAAACAGATATTGCTGGAAACATCATCGGATATTAGCCTATTTGCGAAACCGGTTGACCAATTAAACGCCGATCAAGCGCTGACCCCGTTATGGCAATGGCTTGATGCCGTGCATCCTCATTTGCGGCAAGGCGGTAAGCATTTTCCAGCTAATTATACGGCCATGATACAAATGCTTGGTGATGGTGAGCTATCCATTGCCTTTGCCTTTAATCCGGCTGAGTTTTCAAACGGTATCGCACAGGGAATTCTGCCTGATACAGTCCGCAGTTATGTGCATGATAGCGGAACACTGGCCAATGTCCATTTTGTTGCGATTCCGTTTAATGCCAATGCACCGGAAGCCGCGCAAGTGGTCGCCAATTTTCTATTAAGCCCGAAAGCGCAATCACATAAAGCGCATTCGGATATCTGGGGTGATCCAACGGTTCTGGCACTGGATAAATTACCGCCAGATATGCAGATGGTTTTTGAAAAATTACCTTTAGGTATTGCCACTCTGGACGAAGCTTCTCTTAGGAAAACTTTGCCTGAGTTTCATCCTAGCTGGGTTCCATATATAGAAAAACAATGGGCTGACCGCTATACAGGGCAATAATATATCAGTAAAACGATCACTATCATGATCAGCCGTTCTATTATTATACTGATTTGCTTATTGCCAATTATCGCGGGTCTTGCCGGAGCTATTCTGCCTGCATCGGGATGGTTTGCGCCACTTGGCCGTTATGATTTCTCTCTTGAACCGGTGTCTATGTTTCTGAATCAGCCGGGCATCTGGACATCCATCTGGCTAAGTGGATTTACGGCATTAATTTCCACATTCATTTCCTATGTTCTGGCTATGGTATTGCTGGCGCAACTTTATCATAACGGACGGGCAGGCCTCATATTCCGACTTATCGCACCTTTACTGGCTGTTCCCCATATAACGGTTGCTGTTGGGTTTCTGTTTTTATTGCAACCTAGTGGCTGGTTGATCCGTTTGCTGTCACCCTGGTTGACGGGCTGGGAACGTCCGCCTGATCTGTATCTTATCCCTGACGCATATGGGGTTGGATTAATTCTTGCCCTGATAGCCAAAGAATTGCCATTTCTGTTGTTAATGGGGGTATCGGCGCTCAGCCAGATCAGGGTGAGTGATCATCTGGATCATGCCGCCAGCCTTGGCTATCGTCCATATTCAGCCTGGCTGTATATCATTACTCCGCAACTGGCTAAACGGATGCGGCTTTCGGTTATGATTGTGTTAATGTTTTCGGTTTCCGTGGTTGATATGGCTTTGATATTAGCGCCATCCTTACCCGCGCCATTAGCACCGCGCATACTGGACTGGTTTTATGATGCTGATCTGAATAATCAATTTATTGCGGCTGTTGGTGCGGTTGTTCAATTGGGGCTTGCCTTGATATGTGGTGTGATCTGGATCAGCTCAGCATATGCCACTGGTCAATTCATCCGGCATTTGACTTATCATGGAAAACGCGGATATTTGCCATCTGTGCTGGTTAAGGGAGGCAAAGATTTGTTATTTATAATTGCCATCCTGCCCTGTTTGATTTCTGTGATGGGATTAATATCAGTGATCATATGGGGATTTGCAAATATTTGGCGATTTCCGGCTGTTTTGCCAGATCAATGGGGCGTTCGGGCGTGGATTAACACGGCTGATATTATGTTTGTTGCTGGTTTTAATAGCGTCATGATTGCGGGCATATCTGCGCTGGCATCTGTCATCATTGCTATCATCTGGTTTGAGCAAAAGGCCACTCGTGATCATTCACATATGGAAAAATGGCTATATCTGCCATTATTGTTGCCGCAAGCATCGTTTTTGTTCGGGTTACAGATTTTGCTGATCTGGTTTCGGCTTGATGGGCTTTATATTACCCTGATCTGGGTTCATATGTTGTTTGTATTTCCCTATGTCATGCTGACGCTTGGCCCGACATGGCGGCGTTTTGACCGCCGCTATACCGATATCGCGGCCACATTAGGTGCTGGTAAGATCAAACAGTTATTCCGTATTAAATTGCCCATATTACTGACGCCGATTATGACTGCCTTTGCTATTGGTTTTTCGGTGAGCTGTGCGTTATATCTTCCAACTATTTTTGCCAGTAACGGCCGGATGGTTACGCTCACGACTGAGGCGGTGACGCTGGCTTCGGGGGCAAGCAGACAGGCATTGGGGGTAGCATCTATTCTGCAGATGATATTGCCATTGGTGGTATTTCTGCTTTGTGATGCGGTTATTCGCTGGCGTTTTGGCCAGTTCCGGTATTTCCGGTCATAGTTATATTATGCAGGCATTATGAATTGGCGTTATGAGTTAGCACCGCGCATTCTATCAAAACCAGCTTGCAAATCGTTCAACAAGTCTGTTTTGTTTTCTAGTCCGGCATAAATACGCAATAAAGTTCCTTGCGGTATATCGGTGATTGTCCGTTTGAAATTCCCCTGACTGATCAAACTTTCATGACCACCCCATGAGGCCCCTATACCAAACCAGTCCAGACCGTCCGCCATAGCATCAATAGCCGTAACAGGAATATTCGGATCAATAACAAACCCGAATAATCCACATGATCCGGTAAAATCACGTTGCCAGTGATGATGCCCCGGATGCGATGGTAAGGCCGGATGCAGCATTTGGATAACTTCTGGTTGTTGTTCTAGCCATTGGGCTAACGCTAATCCGTTTTCTTCGGATTGCCGCAGGCGAATTGCCATTGTTCGCATTCCACGCATGGCCAGATAATGTTCATCCGGCGCAACGCATATTCCAGTATTATGGGCATAATTGCGAATAGATGTTGCCGTATCACCATTTGATATGACAAATCCCATACTAACGTCAGAATGACCGGAGATATATTTTGTTCCGGCCTCAATAACAATATCTATATCATGACGGGGAGCATCAAAATAAAGCGCGGTTCCCCATGTGTTATCAATCGCAACCAGACAATCATGCTGATGTGCTAATTGCGTTAAAGCCGGAATATCCTGCATTTCAAAGGTAAGACTACCGGGGCTTTCCAGATAAAGAAGCCGGGTATTTTCAGTAAATAGCAATTTAAGCTCACCAGCGGTCAGGCAGGGGTCATATATCCCTACATGAACGCCCATTTTAGGGAGAATTTTATCAATGAAGCGGCGACCTGAACCATACATACTATCCGGAAAAAGCGCATGATCACCAGCTTTCAGAACGCCGGATATCCCCAGACAGATTGCTGATAAACCGGATGGTGTAGCAACGCAATCATCCATTCGGTACAGATCAGCCACGGCGGTTTCTGTCGCAACAGATGTCGGTGTGCCCACGCGTCCGTAATCATATGTTCCACGGCCATTACGATAATCATCCAGATTAGCTTTCATCACCGTTGAAGTATGATAAACAGGAATATTTGCCATGCCTTCTTGGTCAAGCGGATGTACCGACGCATGAACAACCTTGGTTGCCGGATGTGCGTTATGTATTTTCTTGGCCATGATAAGTTCCTTTTTATGGCTTAAATAAAAGCCTGATTTATGTCAGTAACACTTTACCCAGTCACCACAGGACAGCTTAACCGGTTAGCATCAGGCGCGCCCCATTCAGACCATGAACCATCATAAATGGAAACATCATGTTTCCCGATAAGCGCAAACCCGAATGCAAGCCCGCAAGCCGTCACGCCAGACCCGCAACTGGTCACCACCGGTTTATTCAGATCAATACCTGCATCAGCAAAGATCGTTTTAAGCTGGGCTGGGGATTTACATATACCTGTATCAGCATCAATCAGATGACTGATCGGGCAATTCAACGCTCCCGACATATGGCCAGATGCCATTCCGGGGCGTGGCTCAGCTACTTTTCCGGTAAAGCGGCCAGCTGACCGCGCATCAACAATCTGGGCAGATCGGTCGGATAACGGCATAGCAACCAACGCAATCATATCTTCGCGTGTCATTATGGCATGTGGATCAGCCGCCATAGCGGTAAATGAACCTGTTTCGGGTGTTGATGGCGCGCCTGTTTCAACAGTACCGCCAGCGGCCTCCCATGCAGGCAAGCCACCATCAAGAATAGCCACATGATCATGGCCGAAATGCCGGAGCATCCACCATGCTCTCGCCGCAGAAAGCATGCCAGATTGATCATAAATAATAACCATATGATCAGAGTTCAGCCCCAATAAGCGCATGTGATCTGTAAACATGGCCGCATTTGGCATTGTATGGGGCAGGGGGGAGGATTTATCTGCCACCAGATTAATATCAAAAAACACAGCACCAGTAATGCGTTTTTCCATATATTCAGCGCTGGCATCCCTGTCAGAGTTTGGCAGAACAAAGGTGGCATCCATGAACAGAACAGATGATGTCTGGCTGGCCGCAATAGCATCAATAGCGTTGATTAACATGGTGTTATGCCACTTCCAGCCATGATGGTACGGGAAGCTCTTTTTCTTTGAGAAAAGCCGGATTCCAGATTTTGGATTGATATCGCTGGCCACTATCACATAAAATGGTAACAATCGTTTTTCCGGGGCCTAAATCACGAGCCAGACGGATAGCACCAGCCACATTGATCGCACTGGAGCCGCCAAGCAACAGCCCTTCGTCTTTGAGCAGATCAAATATGATTGGCAGTGCTTCTGTATCGGGGATGCTGTATTGCGTGTCTATTTTCGCCTCACCCAGATTAGCTGTGATACGGCCTTGCCCAATGCCTTCGCTAATCGAGCTACCATCAGATTTCAGCTCACCATGGGCATAGTGATGATATAACGCGGAACCGTGGGGATCACTCAGCGCGATGGTAATGTCTTGGTTCTGTTCTTTCAGATATCGGCTGATCCCGCCAATCGTTCCACCAGAGCCAACCGAACAGGTAAAACCATCAATGCGGCCGCTTGTCTGTTCCCATATTTCGGGGGCAGTATATTGATAATGCCCTTGCTGATTAGCAATATTATCAAACTGATTTGCCCACATAACCCCGCCACCAAGCGTGTCATTCATCTCAATAGCCAGTTGTTCGGAATAGCGGACATAATTGCCGGGGTCTTTATAGGGTTTTGCCGGAACAAGTCGTAAATCTGCCCCAAGCAGGCGGAGCATATCCTTTTTTTCCTGACTTTGTGTTTCCGGCATGACAATAATGGTTTTATAGCCGCGCGCGTTACCGCACATAGCCAGACTAATTCCGGTGTTTCCGGCCGTGCCTTCTATGATAGTGCCACCCGGTTTTAATGCACCGGTTTTTTCAGCGTGTTCAATCATACCACGCGCCGCTCTATCCTTGACAGAGCCGCCCGGATTCATGAACTCGGCCTTGCCATATATTTCACATCCTGTCGCGTTGCTAGCCGCGTTAAGGCGAATAAGTGGTGTGTTTCCAATTGCTTCCATGAAGCCGGAATATTGTCCTGACATGATGTTTTCCTTAATTTATATCCATGTCGCATCATAGCAAAACCGGCATTTATAAAAAAGACTTTTCGCATCGCCTCAGGACTGGCAATATCAGGTTGATATTGTTTAGTGGAATGGGCATATGGCACGGCTTCTGATTTTAAGGCATGGAAAAACCGAACTTGTATCTGATACTGGGCGTGATTTTGACCGAAAGCTAGTCGAACGTGGCAAACGAAACTGCACTGATATGGCCAGATACATAAAAGGCCATTTGACTATTCCCGATATCGTGCTGGTATCGGCGGCGGCGCGAACCATTGAATCAGCCGAATGGGTGATGAAGGAATGGACAAAACAACCGGGATATATCGTTGATGAGCGTATTTATAACGCCAGTAGCGAAACGTTGTTTGATTTGATCCATGAGCATGCCGGTGCGGCTAGCACGGTCATGATCATTGGTCATAATCCGGGGATGATTCTGCTTTGTCATGATCTCATGGCAGAAGACGGCAATCAGGCTGGGCAGGATATAAATGATTACCCGACCGCTACTTTGGCGGATATGGTGTTTGATCTTGATCAGTTCAAAGACCTTGA
>JAHEII010000062.1 GCA_024639485.1 Alphaproteobacteria bacterium | reverse complement strand
CAATAGAAAGCCATAATTCGTCATCTGAAATCCGCAACAATACCGGATCATTTACCAGCGTGCCTTTGTTGTTGCAGATAGGCATATACACGCCTTTCCCGATTTGCAGATGTTCCAGATTGCGCGGCGTTAATAGCTGTGCCAGTCGCATTGCATCGCGACCCTTGAGCCGGACTTGCCGCTGAACCGCTACATCACGAATATCAACATGATTAACCACCCGATCATATTCCGCCAGCGGATCACCATAGGAAACCGGCATATACATATGATTGTAAGTGGAAAAATGCGATACACCGGCCGCAACCGTTTTATCAAAAAATGGCGATTTGCGGATTCTTGGGCCTATGGCAATGGAAAACGACATCTGAAATCCTCATAAAAATAGTAAGCGAAATATATTTACAGCGACAGATCAACGACTGTTCGTCCGCTGATATGACCTTGAAGAATTTTCTTTCCGTATTCAGGCAGATCAGCCAGCGAGATAGCGGTGATTACCGATTCAAATTGGTCAGCATCCAGCGTTTTGGCCAGTTCCGCCCATACCGCCACGCGCCGAGGATTTGGCTGCATGACGCTATCGATGCCAAGCATTTTAATGCCGCGCAACATAAACGGAATATTTGTTGTTTTAATATCATTACTGCCAGCATTGCCGACAATGGCAACGCTACCGCCGTAATTCACCTGCCCCAGAATTCGCGCCAGCATTTCGCCGCCGACATTATCAATCACACCAGCCCAGCGCGCGCTTTCCATTGGGCGGTTGGTGGCCGCAAATTCTTCACGCGGCAAAATCTCAGCCGCGCCAAGTGGTTTTAAAAACTGTTCAGCATCCGGCTTGCCGCTAACTGCCGCCACTTGATAGCCGCGCCGCGCCAGTAACTGCACCGCAATCGAACCCACACCGCCGGTTGCTCCAGTTACCAGAATAGTGCCATGATCAGGCGTAACGCCAGCATCTTCGAGTGCCATAATCGCCAGCATCGCGGAAAATCCGGCTGTGCCAACTCCCATCGCTGTTTTGGCGGTAAAGCCATCAGGCATTGGCAGCAGCCAGTCAGCCTTAACGCAGGCGCGCGCCGCATAGCCGCCCCACCATGCCTCACCCACGCGCCAGCCAGTCAGCACAACCGCATCACCAGCTTTAAACCGGTCGTCTTTTGATGAGTGAACCACGCCAGCCAGATCAATACCGGCAACATGCGGATATGTTCGCACTAACCGACCCAGGCCAGTCAGACACATGCCATCTTTGAAATTCAATCCTGAATATTGAACATCAACAACAACATCACCATCCGGCAGGTCCGCATCAGTTAATTCTGTCAGTTGCGCCACCGGTTTTGCGTCTTCTTCGCAAGTGAGCAACAATGCTTTAAAAGTCATGGTTCTACCCTCAATTCTATGCCTGTAATGATGTCTTTATCATAGCTTGCATTTAAACGGAAATAAAACTGAATACAAAATTAAACTGAAATTATTTGACCACTTCTGGTCAGAATGGAATAGGCAATGATGACTGCCAGAAACAGCATGATACTGCCCATAATGACATTGATGCGATTGGCATAAAACCGGAACCAGCGCAAGATCACAGGCACTCCGAATATCATTGCCAGCAGAATATACCATAATGTATCAACCATCCATGCCGTTGCCGCCATCTGCATGCGGATCAACATGGGCTGTCCAGCCGTCAGAAACTGGCTAAAGATTGCCGTAAAAAATACTGCTATTTTAGGGTTCAGGAAAGCTATCAGAAAACCATCGCGAACATGCGTCCAGTAGGGCAAGGCCGTTATGGAAGTGGCATGCACGGCATTGATATCTGGTTCATCAGGGATAGCCCATCCCGTTCTGATTCCGGCGGTGATCATATTCACCCCAATCCAGATCAGAAACCCGATACCAATCAGCTGTATCGTCAGAAACAGCCACGGTGACAAGAACAAAAGCGATACCAGACCCAGCGATACCAAACCCGCATAAATCAGAATACCCAGCCCGTGAGATATACCAAACATGATGCCAGCCAGCACGCCGGTGCTGGTGACACTGCGAATTAATACCACGACACTAGGCCCCGGGCTTGCCGCCCCAGCCAGACAGGTCAGCATCAGGATCAACCATTCATCAAAGCCCAGCATGTATATTCCCTTTTATCTTTATATCATGTCACTTTATGATGCCAGTTAGGACGCACCGCAACATGAATCTATCTAATGCTGATCTTGTGGCTTGCATCACAACGCATCCTCATATTATCCTTAATTAGTATTTAGATAATAACAGCATAAAACGGAGAAGATAATGAAAACACGTGCCGCAGTTGCGTTAGAAGCAGGCAAACCGCTTGAGATCATGGAAGTTGACCTGGAAGGCCCGAAAGCCGGTGAAGTTCTGGTTGAAATCAAGGCGACTGGCATCTGCCACACGGATGAGTTTACGTTATCAGGCGCAGACCCCGAAGGCATCTTCCCCGCCATTCTGGGGCATGAGGGCGCCGGCGTTGTGCTTGAAGTTGGTGCTGGGGTTACATCGCTCAAACCCGGTGATCATGTGATCCCGCTTTATACGCCGGAATGCCGCGAATGTGATTATTGTCTGCATCCGAAAACCAATTTATGTCAGGCCGTTCGCACCACTCAGGGTCAGGGGCTTATGCCTGACGGTACATCACGGTTTTCCATGAACGGTAAGCCTATTTTTCATTACATGGGCACATCAACCTTTGCCAATCACACCGTTTTGCCAGAAATTGCACTGGCCAAAATCAATCCGGCAGCACCATTTGATAAGGTCTGTTATATCGGTTGCGGCGTGACCACTGGCATTGGGGCAGTGATCAACACGGCCAAAGCAGAGCCGGGTTGTAACGCGGTTGTATTCGGGCTTGGCGGCATCGGACTTAATGTGTTGCAGGGACTAAAAATGATTGGCGCTAACATGATTGTCGGGGTTGATATGAACAACGACAAAAAAGCATGGGGCGAACAATTCGGTATGACGCATTTTGTTAACCCTAATGAAATTTCTGGCGATCTGGTCGCGCATCTGGTTGAGCTAACCGGCGGCGGCGCGGATTACAGCTTTGAATGTATTGGTAATACTAATGTTATGCGGACAGCGCTGGAATGTTGCCATAAGGGCTGGGGCGAATCCATTATTATCGGGGTTGCTGGCGCTGGGCAGGAAATCAGCACGCGCCCATTTCAGCTGGTAACAGGCCGTTCATGGCGCGGCACCGCATTTGGCGGCGCCCGTGGCCGAACCGATGTGCCGAAAATCGTTGACTGGTACATGGATGGCAAGATTCAGATTGATCCGATGATCACCCACACCATGCCACTAGAAGACATCAATTCCGCCTTTGATCTGATGCATGAAGGCAAAAGCATCCGGTCAGTTGTTGTGTTTTAAGAGGCTTTGATAAAAGAAACATGTTCATTAAACTAAACGAGGATCATGGTCGGCACGACATTTAAAACCTACATGACTGCCGTGTTTGAGCTAAAAAGCCCAACAAAAACTAAGATCGCCGTATTAGATAACCGTTTTCTAAATTATCATATTATGTTTAATGAAATGCTGGAGGATGCGAAATCCTCCGGCCTTGACCTGTTTGCAAATCAAAAAACCACACAGATAAACCAGTATCTGACCAAAAGATTAAAAGAAAATCCTCCGGTGGGTTAATTTTGCCATGGTATCATGCGCAAAATAGCCTGTGGCTATCACTCACCACCTTTTATTTTCAATACCTTTACGCATTACTCCTTCTTAACCCCATAAAATGTGGGGTGAGCAAAAAATAAATCATAAATACTTTCCATTATTCTAATCACATGAAAATCACCAGAAGCCTTGACTATTCACTGTCATATATGTGAAATCTGATTCAATCATTTGTTTCACATCGTTCAGGAAAGCATATTCATGCAAACAATAGCTGAAACTAGCATGATGGGTGGCACGCATCGTGTCTTTCGTCATGATAGCACCGCCACCCAGTGTTCTATGGACTGGGCGTTATTCACGCCTGAACAAGGTCAGCCGGATAGCGTGCTGATCTTTCTGTCCGGATTAACCTGTACATGGGAAAACGCCGCCACCAAGGCCGGTGCGCAAGCCGCCGCCGCACAGCATAATATGGCCATTGTATTCCCCGACACCTCACCACGTGGTGCGGATGTGGCGAACAGCAATGATTACTGGCTAGGGCAGGGCGCCGGATTTTATCTGACCGCCACGCAAGCGCCATGGGCACCACATTTTGCCATGGATCGTTATATTACCGAAGAATTGCCCATGCTGATCAATACCGCGTTAGACATGGATATATCGGCAAACGGGATGGGGATTACCGGCCATTCCATGGGCGGACATGGCGCCTTGACGCTGGCCATGAAACACCCGCATCTGTTCCGGTCTGTATCAGCATTTTCCCCGATATCTTCGGCTATGGAAAGCGGCTGGGGACAGAATGTTCTGCCGGCCTATCTGGGGGATGATAAAGCCGCGCATCAAGCCCATGATGCCACCGCGTTAATGGCCAGTCATGGCTGGGGCGGGGACATGCTGGTTGATCAGGGGCTGGCCGATGATTTTCTGGATGAGCATCTGAAACCGCATTTACTGGCTAAAGCCGCCGAAAACGCGGGTATTCCGCTGACGTTACGTCAACATGCCGGATATGATCATTCCTATTATTTTGTGGCCAGCTTCATGGCGGATCATGTGGCATGGCATGCTAGCCGGCTGACCGCATCATGACACCTACAGAAACCGCTGATTTCATCATCATAGGTTCCGGTTCTGCCGGATCAGCGATGGCATACCGGTTATCCGAAGATAAAAAATACTCGGTGCTGGTGCTGGAATATGGCGGCACGGATATTGGGCCATTTATTCAAATGCCAGCGGCGTTATCCTATCCGATGAATATGAAACGCTATGACTGGGGCTATCTGGCGGAACCGGAACCCACTCTGAACAACCGGCGGTTAGTCTGTCCACGCGGCAAAGTCATTGGAGGCTCATCATCTATCAATGGCATGATTTATGTGCGCGGCCATGCCGAAGATTACGCGCATTGGGAAGAATCCGGCGCAAGCGGATGGAGCTATGCCGATGTGCTGCCCTATTTCCGGCGCATGGAACACTGGCACGAAGGCGGCCATACCGCCGGTTTTGAAGATGCCGGTTTTCGGGGGGTCGATGGCCCTTTGCATGTCACACGGGGGTCGCGCCAGAACCCGTTGCATCATGCCTTTGTTAATGCCGCAAAAGAAGCCGGCTATGACGCCACAGCCGATTATAATGGCCATCAACAAGAAGGTTTTGGCCCTGCTGATATGACCATATGGAAAGGCCGGCGCTGGTCAGCGGCGAATGCCTATCTGAAACCGGCCATTAAGAATCACGGCGTGCGCTTGCTCAAAGGCGCGCTGGTAGATAAGATAAACTTTATCAATGGCCGCGCCGATAGCGTGACATTCCAGCGTGGTGGCCAGACCATTACCGCCCACGCAAAGCAGGAAATTATTTTAGCCGCCGGTGCGATTAATAGCCCGCAAATCCTGCAACGGTCGGGCATTGGCCCCGGACAGGTATTGCAACAGGCCGGCGTTGAGGTTATTGCCGACCGGCCGGGGGTTGGTGCCAATCTGCAAGATCATCTGGAAGTCTATTTTCAGGTAAAATGCTTACAGCCAGTGACGCTGAACAAACATGTGAATCTGTTTTCCAAAGGCATGATCGGATTACGTTGGTTGCTCAACCGATCAGGGCTGGGAGCTAGTAATCAATTCGAAACGCTGGGCTTTATCCGTTCTGATAAAGGCATATCCTATCCGGATATCCAGTTCCATTTCCTGCCTGCCGCTATCCGCTATGATGGTAAAGTCGCCGCAGATGGTCATGGATTCCAGATGCATATTGGCCCCATGCGGTCAAAATCACGCGGCCATGTTCATATCCGCAATGCTGACATTACCGCGGCTCCGGAAATCCGCTTTAATTATATGTCACATGATGATGACTGGGATGAGTTCCGCCGGTGCATCCGTCTGGGACGGGAAATTATTTCCATGCCAGCTATGAACCCATTTCGGGGCGATGAAATTCAGCCGGGCAATCATGTGATCAGCGATGATGCGATTGATGATTTTATCCGCGAACATGCTGAAAGCGCCTATCACCCATGCGGCACCATGCGATTAGGGCAAGCCAGTGATCCGATGGCGGTTGTTGATCCGGAATGTCGGGTCATTGGCGTGGACGGATTACGGGTCGCCGATAGCTCTATTTTTCCACGCATTACCAATGGCAATCTGAACGCGCCATCCATAATGGTTGGTGAAAAAGCATCTGATTTTATTCTTGGCAAACAACAATTGCCGCCGGTTAATCTGACCCCGCATATCTCGCCTGATTGGGATAACCGCCAACGCTAGTAGTATTCCCGCATGTAACATGCCCGCGTATCATGATGATCACACATCAGATCAGCCAGCCAACCACGACCA
>JAHEII010000061.1 GCA_024639485.1 Alphaproteobacteria bacterium | reverse complement strand
AACAACACAAATAAATTATTTCTTGTGTTAGTAATTTTGCTTCAGTCATTTTCTGTTTTATTAATATGTTATTCGGAATGCAAAAAATATGCATCTTTAACGGAGTTGCTCAGAAATTTTTATAAGCTGGATAAAGGCGCAGGTCTTCTGAAACCTGGACAAATGCTTATGCCATCTGATGCTTATTGGTGTAACTGGACTGTGATAATATGGAAAATTTAAACGCGGCAATGATCTAAGGCGTAAAAAAGCCACCTCTAAACTGAGATGGCTAAATATGTGTAATAAGATAATAATTTTTGGTTGCGGGGGCAGGATTTGAACCTGCCACAAGAAGGATAGCAAGTCTTACTTCTCAAAGGCGGTGCGAGCACACCTGCATGAGAATTATAGTTTTCGCGTCGATCTGATCCGGTTCATCGCGTTTGGACTACCGTCATGAAAGGTGCCAAACCATTTATCCCACGGCATATCCACTGATCCATAATTGCAATCAAAAAACCGATGATGAAGCTGATGGTGGAAATGCCCTATGGCCAAGCGTTTTTTGTTCTTCACCAAGAGAGCATCAAACCCAGTATGCCCGAACACCGCCCCCAAAGACAAAGAATAGAGATGAAAAATAATGTGCACGGGATGCGTTGGTACAATCAGGTGGATCAGAACCGATGAAAAATAAAACAGGTGTTCCACCGGATGCATCGAAACCCCAGAAAACGGCCCTGTGGCAATATTCCTGTGGTGCAACGCATGCACCCAATCATACAGAAACTTGACATGCAATAACCGATGCACACAGTAAAAATGAAATGCAATCCAGATGAATATCAAAGGCAGAGCCAAAACAAACCAGATGGGATGATCCTGAAACGTGATTATATTCACATAGCCATTGCCCATGGCCCAAAACATCAGTACCTCAAAAGCAGACCAGATCAGCACCCCGCTGATCAACGCATAACACATATTATCCAAAAGCTGATTGTTAAACAGAAACCGACTGCCTTTGGACATAAAGGACGGAACATATTTCAGCTCGGTACCTTGCTGTTGCCGGGCAAAGAAATAGTAATGCAGCACGCCAGCAACCCCTAGCAAGATCAGAAAATTCCGAAGCCAAATGCCGCCAATCCATGACCAGTGCAGATTCTGGGTGGCCGTTATATCTGGGCTAAGAAAGTGCCAAGACAAAACCGCAAACAGGATAAAAATTGTCCCCTCTGAAATCACGAGCCAGCTGTCGCGGTAATAGACCAATGTGTCTTTCCAGCGGATAGGCCAAGAAAACAGCGGATTGTTATCAATCGGAATGGGAGGATGATAATTCCATTCTGATTTTGCCTTTGGCTTATCGCCATCAGGGGCGGGGTTTCTGGTTCGGTTGATAGAGGATGGAGAGGAAGGCGTAGCCATGTTGCACCTAATACGATGGTCGTGTTGTTATCCGCAAATCTTCTGCTAATTCTAGGTAATATCAAAATGATCCTGATGACAACTGAATTCGGATGGATTTTCACTGGTCAATCAGAAGCATTCATGCGTTACTCATCCAACTGTGATGAGTGAACATGATAGGGTCGTGGCGATGAATATCTCAAAACAGATGATAGGCATCTCGCTTATCGTGATTTCATCAATATGTTTTGCCGTTGTCCCCAACTCCGCTAAGCTGGCGCTTGATCAAGGGGTATCGCTATATTTTTTGATCATGAGCCGATTTATCATCGGTGCTACTATTCTGTTGCCCTATGGGGTGGTCACACACGCATCATTCCGCATCCCGCGTGGAGGGGTTTTGCCATTAATTGTGACTGGGATTACGGCATTAATTTTGCTGGCAGCTACCTATCACGCGGTAGAGTTTATTGATATCGGTCTTGTGCTTTTGATCCTTTACAGTTTCCCTTTTGGAATAGCCATTTTGGCATGGCTAAGGCGCGGGGAACGGCTATCGATATCGCGGTGGCTTTGTATGGGTGTGGTGCTGGCTGGCCTTGGCATCATGATTTTTGATGGTAAGGGCGATATTAATTTTTATGGCGTATTTATCAGTGTTATTGGGTTAATCAGTTTCATAATGTTTATTGAAACATCAAGCCAATTAGCGATCAAAATGGGTGGGGCAGTCCTTAATTTTTACATCAGCGTTATCGGTCTTATCCTCATGCTGGCGATGCTACCTTTGGGGTTTGCTCTCACCGTTCCGCAGACCAATATTGGCATCATGGCTATTGGTTCAAATGGGGTCTTTTTTGTCCTAAGCTGGGTTTTGTTTTTTGAAGGGTCACGAATTATTGGGACGACACGCGCCTCACTCCTTGCTTGTGTTGAACCACTTTTTGCGGCGCTTCTGGCGCTTGTCTTTCTTGGTCAACAACTTTCCATAATAGAATGGTTTGGTTTTTTTGTTGTTCTGGTGGCTATTTTTGCTTTTGAACAACTTGGTCTCCGGCAACGCAAAAGCATAGCAGCTGAGGAAGCAAAAAATCGTAATCTTCTCTAAAAATAAATACCGTAAGATGAACGGCCTATGCGTCTGGTTGATATTACTGGAAACAGTCTTGAAATGGTGCTGTGTATAGGCTTCGAACCCCTCATCACCCGCTCCATATATCTCATCACATCATGTGCTAACACATTGATTCTTAGGCATTGTGCAATTTCTGCGAAGTGTGGTGATGTACAGATTCACGTACAATTCTGATGTTCGTTATGTGTCCAACAGAGATGGTGTCTACTATTACACAAGACGTGTCCCCTAGGATGTGAAGAAGCACTATGCTTCAACTAGATTATCCTTCGGCTAAAATCACTGTTAACCACTTGTCAGTTGCTAGTGGTTAACAGTTGTATGTATCACGGATATGGGTGTTTACATGTGGTAGGCATTGACGGTGCTATTAACGAAGGAGGATAAATCAATCTTACTACTTCGTTATATGCAAAGCACTGTTCTTGTCATGGATGTAGTTAATTATTCAGTTTCGTCTTTCGTCGGGATAAAGCTATGAAGTCCTGATACTACTGCGAGTATGAGTCCTAACATTGAGAGAAAAAAGCCGCTTCCAAAAGAAATTGCAGGAGCACCTAATGCATTCACATTTGACCATGCATAAAGCACAACAGCAAAAGATAAGATTGTTGGAATAACTGAAAATAGATATTTATTTAAAAAGATTAATACTCCAGAAATAGCCATTAATAATAAAACAAACATCCCATCGCCACTTATGAGCTGGATGCTTGCCATTGTCACTCCAGTGACTGGATTAGTAATGTTTAGAAATGGCAGAAAGGTTCCGATAATTGCGATACCCGCACCTGCAAGGCCTATGTTTTTATAGTTCATTATAAACTCCTATTTCAAATAAATTAAATCACATGATTATTGTTACATTTACTGGAATATCACAAAAAATCATGAATATTAATCTTAATTTGAAGTTATTATTAACTTTTTACTCTACAATTTCCTTTAAACCTCTTTCCTATATATTGTCGCCCGTTCAGATGACTTTCCAACCTTACCTGCTTGCAGAAATGTCTCTAACTCCATACTGACGTTTTTTATTCCCCACATGAACCAGAGATTCTTAGTGAAATCATAAAATACACTTGAAAAAAGTTGATTATGAGATCAACCTATTAAAAAAATGCATAAAATTCTAATAAGCGAGGATAACAACCATGCTTAACGTAAAAAAAATAACGCCAGCCATTGGCGGAATCATTCAGGGCGTCAATTTTTCCCAACCTATCGACGAAGCCACTCAGGACGCTATTTATCGCGCGTTGCTAGAACATAAGGTCATTTTTTTCCGCGCTGCTGAGATTACTCCTGCCGCGCATCTAGCCTTTGCCAAAAGCTTTGGCGTGATTGATGAGCCGCATCCGATTTATCCGCATGTTGACGGCTATGAGAATATAGTCAAACTGGAAAACAATGAAAAAACACCGCCTGATACAAACGCATGGCATACTGATCTGACTTATAAACAGCATCAGCCTTTTGCGTCCATCCTTGTTGCCAGAACAGTGCCAGACATTGGCGGCGACACGTTATGGTCAAGTTCAAGCGCGGCATATGACCGGTTGCCAGAACATATGAAAGCCTATCTGGACGGTCTGGATGCTATTCATGATCTGGGCGATTTCAGAAATAATTTTGTCTCTGATACTAACCCCGAAGATAACCGTCAGAAACTAAACGATGCTATTGTCCGCTTTGGGCAGAATGTTCGCCCGCTTATCCAGAAACATCCGATTACTGGCCAGACTTTCCTTAATTTTAACGAAGCGTTTGTTAATCATATCGTAGGTCTGACGACAAACGAATCCAATGCGTTGAAAACATGGCTTACCAATCATATGAACCGGCCAGAAATCCAGATGCGCTGGAAGTGGCAGGCCGGTGATATTGCCATGTGGGATAACAGAATTACCATGCATTATGCGGTGGCCGACTATCTGCCGGCATATCGATGCATGAACCGTATTACGGTTGTTTCAGACAAACGGGAAAGCCCGGCAAAAGCACCGCGATAATAGGTTAACCTATCATCGCATTATTGCTTAAAGTCGGATTAGTATCCTCTTACCTGCTGTACGCAATCGCTATAAAGTCTTCCGTCCTGATAGGCACCGGCAACAAGATTTGGGTCTGAATATGTCAGATCAACAATATCACGAAGCCAGTTCCATAACTCTTTGTTTGCGTCCCATGCCGAATCAACCATATCGGTCGCAACGCTGATAGGAATACCGCTATTTCTAAAATATATAGCCTGCTCAATCATGGGCAGATAGGCCTGACAATATGATTCCGCAAGACCATTTGCTTTGACCGGAGCAGAAAAAAGAAAAGGCATCAGCAATAACAAGAATAAAACTTTGATTTTCATTTTACCAAACATGATAACTCCAAAAATTATATTATTTAATTATGAGCTAGTACTCTCAATAATATAATCAATACTTAAAGTAATATATTACCAAGTGGTGATATACAGAATTTGAGCATGACATGAGTATGTTATGGGCATCATTTAACCGGACTAGAATAGCCGCGTGATAATAACGCCGGTGATCATGACGAATGTGACAATAATCTTCGTCCGGTTAATGCGTTCACCCAATAGGAACACGCCCAGAAACATGGCAAAAATAACAGATGTTTCACGCAACGAGGAAACAATAGCCACCGGTGCCTGCAAACACGCCCATAACACCATGACATAGGCCAGATAAGATGCTGTGCCGCCAACAAAAAATGGCTTCTTCCCATTACTGATCAGCGATTTAACCACATCACGGTGAAACGTCATGCTGTATATTCCCATCAGCGTCACGTTCAAAATAGTCGAGCTACTATAAAACACCATGGCATCACCGGTCAGCCGTGCCCCCAATGCATCCACCATCGAATAGCTGGCAATAAAGATACCGGTGATACAGGCCAGAACAAGCCCTTTGGGGCCATCCTGATTGAACCGGAATTGCAGAAATCCCATATAGATCATAGACAGGGAAATTGTCATAATGCCAACCATCTGACCAGCCGTTAGCACATCCTGACCAATGATAAGCGTGATAATTGATAAAAGCAGAGGCGATAATCCTCTGGCTATGGGATAGATGTTTGACAGCTCACCAAACCGGTAAGCATTCATCAAAAACACCTGATAGCCAACATGCAAAACCGCACTCGCAATCAAGAACGGCAGGGATTCCATCCCCGGCAATCCAAAATATGAAATACTCAGTATCGCCAATGGCGCATGACCCATTGTCATGGCAATCATGGCCAACACTTTATCCGTATTACTGCGAATAAGGAAATTCCACCACGCATGTAAAAACGCGGCGGTGAGCACAACCATTATTATGTTATTATCCAAGCCTGCTTATCCTGTTATTGATATGGCCGTTTCAAACAATGGGAAAATCAAACTCATGAAGGCAAATATGTTTTGGCTTTTTGCGCGTAATCTTTAACAGCTTTATCTGCTTTTATTATTCCTGCATTGACAAAATTTTCATGATTCTCAATCAGCTCATCCGGTTGATATAAATAATTCACCATCACACCCAGCGATTGTTTCATGCCGCGATCTGACGTATCTGCATCAATATGCAATTGATGAATCCGCGCCCCATTACCCAGATGAAACCGCGCCACCGGATCAACCGGCATAGCATTTTCCCGCTTAGCCTGAGACAAATAGGCGGCGGCAAGTGCTATTCTTATCTGTTCGTGATGCGTTGCAAGCGTCAGAATATCCTGCGTCTCGCCATCATTATCTTGTGCTGGCAAAGAGGTCAGCCATTTAGTGAACCCGGGCAATGGCGATAATGTCAGATAATGTTTTATGCTCGGATATTGCTGCTTCAATTCTTCTACTACGGTTTTGATAAGCGCATTGCCAAAAGAAATTCCGGCTAGTCCTTTCTGGCAATTGGAAATGGAATAAAACACCGCATAATCCATATCTTCGCCTGACGTGACTTCCCCGTCCTGGGCTAGAATCGTCTGCACCG
>JAHEII010000058.1 GCA_024639485.1 Alphaproteobacteria bacterium | reverse complement strand
TATCCCATCACACGGCTAGCCGGTACCAGCGAATCCGGTATCCGTTCCAGTGCCGCCCGCACAGACCCAAGCCCGACCGCCTGAAACCGTATCAGATAAGCAAAAATCAGCATCACCAATCCCCCGCCAAGCAAGCCGCCCCATGATACCCCGAACAGTGTTTGCCCTATCCAGTTCCATCCCTGATCAATCATGCTGACGGCGGCCAGCACACCAAGTGCCAGAACCGTTCCCGGAAAGGCATATCCCGTTGCTGAAACACTGGCTAACGGGCGGCCAATGGCGGATGGAATATAAAACGCAATCACGCCAACAATTAATGCACAGATCATGACCACGCATACCCCTAACCCTGCTGCAATCACGGTATGTGATATAGCCGCGCCAACAACCGGCAAATGGTCAAAGCCTTGAGAAAAGGTATGGGATATCAGAATAATAACTGGCAGAACAAACCCCAGAATAACCGGCACCAGACAGATCACTGGTAATATCCAGCGCCAATGTCCTCGTGCGTTTTGTCTTGGAACGCCATTTACGCTCCGGTTAGTGATGGAAAACTGACTGTTGCGGCGACCATATCGTTCCCAGCCTAATAGAATAAATACCAGCGCAAAGGCCATCAATGCTAATTGCGCGGCAGTAGTCATATTATTCATGCCCAGCCAGACATTATAGATACCAAGACTTAACGTCTCAACAGCGAAAAAATCAACCGTACCAAAATCAGCAACGACTTCCATCAACACCAGCGCAAGTCCGGCAATAATGGCCGGCCGGCCAAGTGGCAAGGCAACAACCCAGAATAAGCTCCGCCCCGACATTAGGGTTACTTCGAATAATCGCGCTGGTATCTGGCTAAACCCACTGCGCGTCATCAGATACACATATGGGTAAAGCACTACCCCCATCACAAATATCGCACCGCCCAGACTACGAATATCCGGAAACCAGTATTCGGTCATATTGGTATAACCGAATGTTGACCGGATCACCGTTTGCACCGGCCCCGAATAGTCCAGAAAATCGGTATAGACATAAGCAATGATGTAGGACGGTATCGCCGCCGGCAGTAATAACATCCAGCCAATCCAGCGCCGTCCCGGAAATTCATAACGGCTAACAATCCATGCGGTAGAAACGCCAAATACCAATGCCAGCAATCCCACCCCAAGCATCAGAATCATCGTGTTGCCAAGGTAACGGAAAAAAATTGTTTCCAGCAAATGCCATAACAACCCCTCACCATCACCCATAGCGGTAATGGCTATTGAAACCATCGGCAGAACCAGCAATATGCAAATCACAATCATGGCAATGAGAAACCATGATTGCCGCGCCCAGCCGGGCTTGCCCCGACCAGAAAAGATCAAGCTAGGTGCGGCATATGAATGTCTGTTCGGATGTTCGTTCATACTAAATCTGGTTCATCACACGCGTTCGATGCGATCCTATCACTAAGGCAATGAATTGCAATGATAATGAGAATAGTTTGCAAAAAGCCGGCGGATACCATATGGCGAACACCATCTATGGTATTTTTCAAGTCGGAATAAATTTGAAGATGTGTTCTAGTCTTTTTTCAGCTTACGGCCGAATAATTCTAACCGGTGCCCTACCAGATCAAAGCCCATATCATGCGCTATTTTTTCTTTTAATGCTTCCAGTTCGGCGTGAAAAAACTCATGTATTTCGCCGCTATCGACATCAACAAGATGTTCATGATGGCCGCGTGCCAGCTCATATCTGGCCTTACCGTCACCGACTTCTATTTTTTCGATTAAATCCGCTTGTTCAAGCAAGCTGACCGTCCGGTAAATCGTGGCAAGGGAAATAGTGTCATCAATATCAATGGCACGGCGATAAATCGTATCAACATCCGGATGATCATCCGCGCTATCGATCAGTTCAACAATGATTCGGCGCTGATTGGTAATTCTTAGCCCTGCTTCAAGGCATTTATCAATGATATTCGTCATATGGCTTTCCAGTTTTGAATGTTTCTATACTAGCGCGATCATCACCTGACATCAAGTCAAGTCATGCCGTGTCAGATTAATCTACCAAAACGTCATCACCATTTCTTATTGTGCCGCCGGATATGACCCGGCAACATACTCCGCCACGCCATGCCGGAGTCAACGCTTGCCGCAATCCATCACTGATAGCATCCATCATTTCACATGGCTCTGTTTCTTCTGTTACTTCTAGCTCAACCGACCCGATACGAATAATCTGGCCAATGGCTTGTGGCGACCGGCATCCGCTGACATACAGGTTTGCCCGCCGCTTGATCCAGTCATGCTGTTCGCCAATCTCTGAACAGGCATCTGTCCAGTCATCAGCGAATAATACGCTGATCTGGCGTGTTCTTTTGCGGCCACGCGCATCACCGGTGATGCCTGCTTCAATCGTTATTTCTGCTTCTGTCCGTGGTTCCATTGGTGCCAGAATTTTTGGTGCAATTGCGATACCGTCCAAAATTGCCATGATGCTTAACCCTTTACTGGTTGTTTAAATAATCGCCATTTCAAGATAGGGGCGATGTTCAAGAATGCGGTCTATTCCAAGCGGGCTTAGATCAAGGCTTTGATACGCGCCATGCATGATCAGTTCGGCCACGCCTCTGCCCATGCCGGGTGATTGTTGTAGCCCATGTCCGGAAAATCCGTTCATAAAAATAAAGTTATCACAATCCGGATGTAACCCGACAATCGCGTTCTGATCAACCGTATTATAAGAATAATGTCCTGCCCAGACATTAACCATCTTTACCGCCTCAAACGCCGGAATACGGGCTGCCAGAATTGGCCAGACATGGTTTTCCCAATAACTGTGATCCATGGCAAAATCATCATGCGCGCGGGGATAGTCATCCGCTGGCGGTGACCCTACCATATACTGGCTACCATAAGTGCGATAATGGATACCGGTGGGATCAATAGTCAGCGGCAAATCCTGATCCAATGGCTGTTCGGCCTCAATGATATAGGTATAGCGAATACGCGGCTCTACCGGTAGCGGATCAAAGCCGGCCATTTCTGCCGTTTTTGATGCGCGTGTACCAGATGCGTTGATAATTGTTCCAGCTGAAATGGTTTCACCCGAAGCCAGCGTGATACCCGTAACTTTCCGTCCGGTGCGGGCAATGGCGGCCACTTCGTTTTCGATATATTCTACACCGGCATGTCTGGCGCTTCGCCGGAACCATTCAAATATGGTGCTGCCCTCAAAATAGCCTTCGTCCTTGGTATTCAGTGAGCCCAGAATAATGTCATCCAGTTCATAAAACGGATAACGAGCGGCTATATCCGCCGGGGAAAGGATGGTCGTGCCAGCCCCCAGATCAGATTGTATCGCTTGCAATTTTTTAAGAATCTCAGCCTTGGCCGGATCATCTGTCAGATAAAGATATCCGAAATTCTGTATTCGTAATTCCGGCACATCAGGCTCAGGTGCCATAAATTGTTTAAAATCGCGGATAAAATCGACCGTAAACTGCGATAGGCGAATATTCAGCTCATTGGAAAATTGTTGCCGGACACATGAATTGGTGTGGGACGTTGACGCGAACTCATAGCTCAAATCACGATCAACAACCAGAACGGAGCCATCAAACCCGTAATGCTTTTTCAGGAACCATGCACAAGAAGACCCCATCATGGCGCCACCAATAATCACCACATCATAGCTATTTTTTTCAGGAATCGTTTTGTTAGGTGCCATCGCGCTATCCTCAATCATCGCAACCATCTGATTGTGATATGCTGACATATCAGAAACCGCCTGACAATATGGCAGATCATTTTATCGTGAGGAAATATAGCGAGATATTCAGGGCGTATCGGCTTCTGATATATGTGACGCGGTGATGTGATTATCGGTAAAAACCGGCGCGCTGTTTTCATCTATTTCTTTAATGGTTACACCGATTTTTCCAAAGCTGCCATCAAATGCGGTTTTGCCATCGGTAAGTGACCCGAATGAACCGTTCATATAGACTTGGGCCACCGATTTCAGCTGATCAGACACCGGATTAATTTTCCCTATCTTGCCCAGAACCAGATCATCAAGCACTTCATCTGCATCTAATAGCGCATTGCCGTTTTCGTCTTCGAGAATCGCTGGCAGGTCATTTTCGGTAAAGCTGTTTGTTTTATATATCTGGCCGCTGGTCAGGTCGGCATCAAACTGATCCGAATAATCCTGATATGGATTGCCGCCAAGATCAATTTGTTCAATCTGATAACTGCCGCTGATTTTCAATCCGTCATAATCCAGATCAATGCTATAACTGAGCTTACCGGAACCTGCGCCAGTGACGGGGGATAATTCCAGCCCGTTGCCGCTAAACTGTGCCGTGCCAGCATACTGATCTGATATCAAATCGGCATAGGCGCTATCCAGCCCCGGATTACCAAGCCCCGGTGCCGGTGACGTGCTATATGTCATCCAGATAGGGATAGCACCCGATACAGATAAATCCAGCAAATCGCTTTCCAGAACAACTCCTGTATTTTCATCTGGCTTGAGCTGTTCTGTTGTTAAATCTGTAAATTGCAGAAGCTTTTTGTCTTCTGTTAAAATCTCACCTAGCGTTGTCACATCAATTTTTTTACCATCATCGGCCAGCGCCACTTTTAGCAATCCGAACGCATCGGTTTCGGTTTCAACGTCTTCTATTTTGGCCGCAATAATGGCTTTAGCCGCGTCTTTACGTTCGGCTTTATCTATCTTTCCATCCTCATTTTCATCTGCCTTTTTACCAAGCGTGGCCAATATTACATCCGCTTCAGACGGATTATCTTTGTTATTTTTAGTTTCTTGATTAGCCTCGGTTTTTTCATCCGGATTCTTATCCGGATTTTCATCTGGCTTTTCGTCTTTATTGGCCGTTTTTGCTTTATTGATTTCTTCTGGTGTTAGCTCTGCTGTGATGTTTGCAATATCTGTTTCTTCAAACCGGAACGGGTCACTTGCTGACCCTGTTTCGGTGATTGTCACGCCCCATCCGGATCGGAAAATATCTGTTACCGCTGCGTCTGGCACATCATTCCGTTGTAACGATACCGCGCCTGATAGCCATAATAATGTGGCAGAGCCATCTGCGTTGACACGGCCAGCGACACTTGTTCCGCGAATAGCCGCTGTTGTATGTGACAGTTTCAACACCATACCATCGGGGTTGTTATCGGCAATTTTACCTGAAATAAATTTGAAACTTCCATTTAATACCTGCGCGCTAAGTGATCCATTTGCGCCATCCGCCGGATCATAGATGAACGTATCAAAACGGATACTGCTATCAGGCCCCATGGTAAATACGGTCTGGTCTTTCAGCATGACCTGCATGGTAACATCAGCACCTGTCATTATCACATCATTCAGAAATATGGGATCGCCGGTATCTGCTTTGCGGCCAATATGTTCGCCTGTTATGTCTTGATATGTCACCTGAACGGGCGCGGTCGTCACCGCAATGACGCCGCTAACCGGACGGATATTTTGCGCTACAGACGCGCTGATCTGAACGCCAATGGATGCAACGCAAAGCACCATTATCAACCAATAAGAACAAATATCTGAACACGATTTCATCTGCTAATCCTTTTCATCACGATCCGCATCACCACTATTCGGGGATGAATGACAGATGATAAATAAACTGATTACCGCGTTACTGATATTTGTCTTTACGGGCTTTATCCTACCCACATGGGGGATGGCGCAAAGTCCGGATATAACGGATTTGCCAGATGACGCGCATATCATTGAACAACAGGCATTTGATCTGGTGTTTGTTGATCCGGATAATCCGGCATTGAATATTGATCTGGCAAAAATACAATTGCGATATGGCAATTACAAAGCCGCTATCGGCAGCCTTGAACGTATTCTGATTTCTAATCCGTCTGATGCGAATGCCCAGTTTCTGTTAATGCAGATTTATATGCTAACCGGAAACCATATTGATGCCAGACGATATGCTAACCGTATCCGCGTATCCGAGCTTGCAACCAACGAACAGATTAGCACGGCAGAACAGATCATTGCCCGCATGGATACTGAAAACCGGCCATTTTTATTTTCCGGATTTCAATCACTTGGCGGCGGCATAGACGACAATCCCGAAGGCGGATCAAAATCTAATCGCGCGCTGATTGGTAATATCATTGGTACACTGGACAAACAGGCACAAGCGGAGGAGTTTTTAACAACATCCCTGATGCTTGATCTGACCGCAAGACTAGAAAACCAGAGCCAGAGCCAGATACAAATCAGGCTTCTGCAACATTTGCGTGATTATAGCCATTATAATGATGGGGATTTATCCTCAACTGGCATTGTTGCCAATTATATGCATCCCTTTGCGGCTATGCGGTTTGATGCTTCAGTTAATGCTAATCATGTTGCTATAAACGGTAGCCCGTATCTGAACATTTATGGCAGTGATATAAATATTGCTCATCATCTGACTAGCCGGATCAGCGGTACATTAACCACTTCGC